>JARIAA010000148.1 GCA_029264635.1 Psychrobacter sp.
CATGGCGCTCGTGGCGTCCGATGACCAGTAGATCCACGTCATGTTTATGACAATAATTAACGATGCCTTCACTATTGGAGATCGCCGTCGTCACCTCAGAATTTACGACATTTAAATCGTTACGATCTAAAAACTGCGCCAATTTTGCGCGGGCTTCTTGGCAACGCTCGTCATCGATCTCATCATAAAGGCTCGAGGCAGGCACCAACTCATAGCCAAAACCAACCATGGTGTCCTTGACAATATGTAGTACGGATAGCTTGGAGTCAGGACGATTATCGACGATACGTTTAGCTTTTTGAGCAACGATATCGGCATCTGACAATAAGTCGGTGACCAGTAAAATGTGTTGGTAACTCATGAGGGTCTCCTCGTAGCAAGTAGTCTTAACTATAACACTACTCATAGTCGCTGTTAAGTGGCAGATTACACCCTTCAATAACGTGTTGTGAAAATATGCGCAGCTTTATTATTCTTTGTCATCACATCATAGTAGCAGCACTTACTACCTTTGTTAAGGTTTAAATCCATATTTTGAATGTGGTCATAAATAAGTTTCCTTTTAAGGGTATTGTTTTAAATTTAGACTTAGCATTAAGACCTCAAGAGTCCCATAGATTATCGCCCGTTGTCTTGACTTCTTAGAGGGCTAGCCCCATCTATTAACGCTAGGGCAATGTTTTTACTAAATACTTAAAACGTTCATAGACAACCATTAAAATCAAAGAAAACTTAAAATAATGATGAGGTTTTCTTTTATAAAAACGATTTTTACCATTTTATTGACCCTCATATGCAGGGCAATCTGTAAGGACTACCATGACTGACACGCTATTTACTGCTGACTTAACTTTGCATCCAGCCTTTGAGCTGATTGAGCATCGCCATATTGAGGCACTATCGATGGATGTGCTGATCAGTCAGCATGTCAAAACGGGCGCGATGCATTATCATCTGGCGCATCCTAGTGACGAAAACGCTTTTTTAGTAGGTTTTCGTACCCAGCCGATGGATTCCAAGGGAGAGGCGCATATTTTAGAGCATGTGGCACTATGTGGCTCTGAGAAATTCCCCGTACGCGATCCGTTCTTTTCGATGATTAAGCGCTCGCTTAATACCTTTATGAATGCGATGACCGCTGCTGATTGGACGGCTTATCCGTATGCTACGCAAAATAAGAACGATTATTTCAACTTGCTTGCAGTCTATCTTGATGCGTCATTTTTCCCCAATATTCATCCGCTCGACTTTGCGCAAGAAGGCATTCGCGTAGAATTAGACGAAAATGACAAGCCACAGTTTAAAGGGATTGTTTTTAATGAGATGAAAGGGGCGATGAGCGGCGAGATTGATCAGCTCTATCATACGGTCGCGCATCATTTATTCCCAACGACAACTTATCATTATAATTCAGGCGGTGATCCTGCCGATATTCCTGATTTGACCCATCATGAGCTGGTTGAATTTCATCAGAGCCATTATCACCCCTCAAACAGTGTGATCATGAGCTTTGGTAATATTCCTGTGGCTGAAACTCAAGCAAAAATCCATGAAGATGCTTTGGTTCAGTTTGAGGCGGGTAAAAAGCACGTCTCACGCCCAGAAAAGCGTCTGTCTGCGCCGATTAGCGCCGTTGATACTTATACTGCTGATGAAGCAGGTCCTGACCAGACCCACCATGTGGTGGCATGGTTATTACCATCGATTATCGATCCAAAGCAGCGCTTGGCCTTGCGTCTATTAGAAGGCGTGTTGGTTGAGCACGCTGGCTCGCCGCTGCGAGCGTATTTAGATAGCCATCCACTAGGCAAAGCGCCAAGTCCCCTATTGGGACTTGATGATAGCCACTATGAAATGGTCTTTTATACGGGTCTGCGCGGCTCAAACCCTGAGCATGCTGAGGCGGTGGAGCAGGGCATTATGGATCTGCTGACCGAAGTTGCGAGCAAACCGATCGATGATGAAACCATCGAGACGATTTTGCATCAAATCGAGATTGATCAGCGTCATATCGGCGGCGATAGCATGCCGTATGGTCTAAATTTAATGTTAGAGGGATTTAGTACCGCGATTCATGATGGTAACCCCATTGATGTGTGGGAGGTTGACGAGCATCTACAATGGCTACGTGAGCAAGTCAAAGATGAACAGTGGCTGCCAAATTTAATTAAAACTCATCTATTAGAGAATAGTCACCGTGTACGCGTGACGCTCACGCCAGACAGTGAAAAATCAGCGCGCCTAGCAGCCGCTGAGCAGACTCGCCTTGATATGATTGCGATGGATCTAACGGCGAATGATAAAGATATCTTGCACAAACAAGCCTTGGACTTAGCTGCGCGTCAAAGTACACCTGATGATTTGAGTTTGTTGCCAAAAGTTGGATTGGATGACATACCGACGGATATCAGCTTTAAACAGGGTTTGCAAAAGCCAGTGAAGCTAAGCGGACAAGAGAGCATCTTGTTTGAATACGAAGCGGGCACCAATGGCTTATATTATTATCAAGTGATTGTGCCGTTGACCAATGCGATTGGTCATGAGGATACAAGCGAGCTGCCAGTAAACGAGGTCATTAATCATCCGCTATTGTCTATTTATCTGAGTTTATTATCTGAGCTGGGTACCGATTCGCTCAGCGCCCATGAGATGCAAGCCAAGCAAGCCGCGCATTCGTCTGGGGTGACGGCGCGTATCAGTCAGCGTACTGATATTGACGACAGTCAATCTATCAGTAGCTATTTTGTGGTAGCGACGCGCGCGCTGAACCGCAAGCCAGAAGCGATTGATCTGCTCAAAGAAGTCATGGAGCATAGCGTCTTTACTGAGCATGATCGCATCAAAGAGATCTTGCAGCAGCGCGCTGCCAGCTGGCAGTCGAACCTTGCAGGCTCAGGACATGCGTATGCCATGCAAACAGCGAGCCGTGGTATGAGTCGTCAAGCACAGCTTGAATATGTGCGCAGTGGTTTACCCGCATTAAACGCCCTAAAAGACTTCTTAGCACATGCCAGTCAAGATGACGCGCAGTGGGACAAATTGGCAACCAGCTTGATGGATTTGCATCAGCGCCTAATCAGCTTACCTAAGCATGCGGTGATTATCTGTGAGTCTGAGCAAACCGAGCGCTTAAGCCAATTAATCGTCGATAGCTGGAAAGACAGCCAAGCGCCGAAAATGGCTAAAAAATTAACAAACTCTGACACAGGTATGGAAGATAATACCCCAAGCGAGTTTGCCGATTTAAAACTGGATCCAGCGCTAAATGGTGAAAAAGATGCTGTCAGAGCGATTGAAAGCGGCGTCACGATTGATGTGGAGGATTTAGCTTGGCTGGTCCCAACCAACGTTTATCACAACGCTAGTGCTTATACCGTTCCAGCCGCTGATCATCCAGATACGGCAGCGCTCATGGTATTGGCGCCTTATTTGCGTAATGGTTATTTGCACAGTGCTATTCGTGAACGCGGCGGTGCTTATGGCGGCGGTGCTGGTTACGATGCCAATGCTTGCGCGTTTAAGTTCTTTAGTTACCGCGACCCGCATTGCCATGAGACTTTTGCGCACTTCGATGCTAGTATCGAGTGGCTATTGAATGAGCCGCAAACAGACGAGCAGTTAGAAGAGGCTATCTTAGGGATTATCTCAGGTATGGATAAACCAGGCTCACCGGCAGGCGAGGCGATCAAAGCATGTTTTGCAAACTTGCATCAACGCGGCGAAGATTGGCAACGTAAAATGCGCGCTGCTATACTGGCCGTGACGGTTGATGATTTGCAGCGTGTGGCTAAGCAATATCTGCAAGGGCAAAAGCACGTCCGTGCGGTCTTAGCACCCTACGATAAAGAAGAGGCGATGAAAGACTTGGGCTTTAAAGTTTGTAAAATTAAAAGCTAAGCCAGCTCAGCAAAAGCTTTATGATAGACGATGGTATAGTCAGTCCAATATAAAAAAGATACAGCGAGACTGGGATGAATTTTTTGCAGCCTCTGTCTGCGTAGGCACAGCAAGCCAGAAAAATTTATACCAGTCTCTCGATATTAAATAATGTATCTATTTTATTTAGTATCGACTATATCTAAAGAATAGTATACAAAAGGCCAAGCATGATGCTTGGCCTTTTGTCATTAACTTAACCTGCTATTATCTAGTATTGTTTTATTTAATAACGTTTAATACTTTGGTCTTTACCAATAAGATCTTGATGAATCGGAAAGTCAGCAAGGCTAGCAAACTGTTTACGATCAGCAAAGTAGCTACGCAGTGTCCGTCGTACAGCTTCAAACGCAATCGTATCCCATGGGATATCCTCTTCACTAAATAATGCACAGTCTAAACTTTCAGAGCCGATACCATAAGCACCATCTTTTAGGTCGGTTAGATAGATACTATAAATTTGGCCGATATCTGGGATATCATAAATGCAGTATAAATGAGGGTTGAGCACGACCGCATCAGCTTCTTCAAAGCTCTCGCGCGCCGCTCCCTCAGCCATAGTTTCGCCATTTTCCATAAAGCCTGCTGGTATGGTCCACAAGCCATATTGAGGCTCGATAGCTCGGCGGCATAGCAGTACTCGGTCTTTATGCACTACCAAGGAGCCACAAATCACTTTTGGGTTTTCGTAATGAATATAACCGCAATTTGGGCATACCAAGCGCGGTACATTATCAGTAGCTGGTATTTTGTACTCCGCTTCATGACCGCATTGTAGACAATAGCGCATATCAACTGCCTTGTTTTAGTGAAATAAAAAGAGAGGAAAAATGTGAGCTTGGCTTGCCCATTATAATTTTATAAGAATAAAGATGAAATGTAATTTCAGCGTTAAATTTTACCCTAAGATACCACAAAATAGCGTGCTGCTAAATGGCAGTAACATGAACACGTCATTTATCTGCACTTGACGACAGCTTATTTAAGTTAAAAGCAGTTAATTCGTCATCCATAAAGAATCATACTATGATTCAGGTTAATAGCCAGTCACTTAAAGTTTATGCAGCGAAGAGTAGAGTACGATAGGCTATTACCATAATACTATTACCGTCATGACACTGAACGATGCTAAAGTTTGAGCATCAAATAAAATATAGGACCATTATAATGGCAACCCCGCAAGATCTTGTACGTTTCGATAAATTGGTCGTCGCATCACCCAATTATATTCGCCAGCCGACGCTTCGGCAGCTGGCTGAACGGGTGCAACATGAGATGTTGCGTGCGATAACAACCCCTGTCATGTCTAATTCTCATCATGTTTGTCAAAGTACCTATATTTTAAACCGTCTTTATGAGACACCGATTGCAGATGCCTCTATATTGGTCGCGATTACCAATGAGACGCGACCTAAATTACTATTGACGCGCCGTGCTTCTCATATGAATAGCCATGCAGGTGAAGTATCGTGCGCAGGCGGCAGATACGAGGTAGGTGACGGTAATAATGTGGTGACGGCTTTACGTGAAGCTTGTGAGGAAACCGCATTGCCACCTGATAAGGTTCAGTTACTAGGGCAGCTGCCTATGCAAACCTCCAAAAGTGGCATGAGTGTACGTCCAATTGTGGCATTGATCGAACCTGATTTAACACTGATACCTGAGCTTGGTGAGATATCGCGTATTTTTTGGGCAGATTTTGAGACCTTGATATCCCAGCCAACCGTAGAGTATCAAGTAGAGTATCGTCTGCAAGACCATTTAGAACATACGGCAACGTTATTGACGCCTAGCTGGCAGGTCGATGGTGAGACTGTATGGGGATTAACGGGCCGCGTGATTGCCAACTTATTGGAGACAGGCTTTGATCGCCAGTTTGAATGGTACTATCGCACGCAAGATTCAAATATAAAAATAAATCGTGAGTAGTATTTAGTATTAACTTGAGCGCTACTTGCTACTTATAATAGTCATCATTTTTCTTTAACCACCAGTTCATATTGTCTTGGCGCTTGGCGCGAAACTGCTCAAGCTTATCTGCAATGCCACTATTATGCTGACGCGCGGTATCAAGCGCAAACAAGATTGGCACTGATGATAGCACGCCATAACGTATTTTCGATTTGGGCAATTGGAGTCCATCACCAATATCATCCCCGACCAAGGTGCGTGTTACGCTCGCATTAACCATCTCAACGAAGCGCCCGCGCCGATTGTCCTCACCCATAAGCTGACGCGGCAAGTCATGCAAAGCTTTAGCAAGCGGTCTGCCCATCTTAAAATCAAGCTGCTGAATAGATAAGTAGGTATATAGCCACTCCCAGCAAGCGGCTTCATCTTTTGGCAAGCGCTGTAAATCCACGCCCATCCAATAGCTGGCAAGATTCCAAAGATGCAAGATACCTTCTGCCTCCTCATTACTAATACGCGCGCCCAAGAGTTGTAAGCCGCGCATAATTAGTAATGAGAACTGCAAATGGGTGGCAATCATATCCGTCTGATTAATAGGTATCCCCCAATAATCTGTATTCCAGCTACCATCAGCATTGTGATGTTGATCCGCTTTTGGTATTACACCTGCCGCCGCATTACCTTTGCCTTTAAGAAGGTTTTGACGCACCAGCGTATGGATTTGACGCACCTTTATAGACTGTCGCCAACCCTCAGAGCCAATCGCTAATACCTGCTCAATAGGCTTGCGATTATGACGGGCGCTAGGTTCCAGCTCTGGGTGCTCAGATACTGCTAGGATATAGGCATAGGTACGCATCAATCGTGGCAGCGCATCATGCATCAGCGCACCTGTTTGAATGAGCGGCAGCGAGAGCGCAGGAATGCTATAGCCTGCCATGAGGGCAACGTTACGCAGTAGCCAAATGAGCATCAGTGGATAACGTCGATAAGCAAGCGCCCCGATTTGCGCAAGTTTGGGGTCAAACCAATCAGGATGACGGCTAAACTGCGCTGTTAATGTACTAAATGCTGGGTTAGTGGTGAGGTCAACGTACAGAGCATCATGGTCATTAGAAATGATTTGCTGCAAAGGTTTGGCAAAACGAATGCCATCAGCCGCTAGCGCATCGGCTAGTGGATCGCCGATATCATAACCTGCTACCATCTCCTCTAGTAACGCTTGGGACATAACAAAGTCTTTGGGCAACAAGTAACGTCTAATACGGCGTAGTACTTGTAAATCACTATGATCTGTAAACGCTGTGGTGCGCCCATGACGCTGGTAGCTTGCGATAGCTTCTTTGTCTTGTATCAGCTCGTCAGAAGGCGCTTTAGTCTCTTTCTTAGAAAATTTTTTAGATATCATATCTCTTGTATACCAACATAATTAGGGCTAACAGCAGTTAGCCATTATAAGCAAGTAGCGACTTTTAAGCTTCCATTCATATGATGAGACTCATAAATCCTCTTCAATTTATATGCGCATATCAATGACGGGTTAAATCAACTGATGTACCATGGATACTTTCTTTCAAAGTCAATTTGAGCATAATATAACCTGCAATACCAGATACAATTGAACCCATAATAATACCCAAGCGCTCGTCAAATAATGGGGTTGCGCCGCCAAATGCAAGGCCACCGATAAATAAGCTCATGGTAAAGCCAACCCCACATAATAAGGCTGCGCCATAAATTTGCTTAAAGTTCATACCTCTTGGCATGGTTGAGATACCAAGTTTAAAGATTAACCAACACATCATCATAACACCCAATTGCTTACCGATGAATAGACCGGCAGCCACACCAAGGGGTACCGAATGAAATAATTCAGTAAAACCTGCACCCTTTAATGAGATACCTGCATTTGCGAAGGCAAATAGAGGCAAAATGCCATAAGAGACGGTGTTTTGCAGATCATGCTCAAGCTCTTCCAGCGGTGAATGCTCAGGATCAGTACGGTCAAATAAGGGGATAAATAGAGCCAGTACGACGCCTGCTAAAGTGGCATGAATACCAGATTTGAGCACGGCAATCCACATAATAATACCGATAAACAAATAGGGTGTGATACTGGTCACATTACGGCGATTCAGCAAATATAAGAATGGCAAACATAACCCTGCGACCGCAAGAGAGCTTAAGGACAAATCACTGGTATAAAACAGAGCGATAATTAAAATAGCGCCGATATCATCAAAGATGGCAATAGAGACTAAGAATACCTTTAGTGAATTGGGTACGCGGTTGCCAAGTAAGCTTAAAATACCAAGCGCAAAGGCTATATCGGTCGCCGCAGGAATCGCCCAGCCCTTCCAAAATTCAGGCTCTTGATAGTTAAAGATCAGATAAACAATAGCTGGCATGATCATACCGCCCAGCGCCGCACCAGCTGGCAAAATAATCTGTTTAACGTCAGATAGCTCTCCAATTAAGACTTCGCGCTTGAGCTCAAGACCGACCAGAAAAAAGAAAATTGCCATAAGGCCATCGTTAATCCAGTGATGGGCATCTTTAGCAATCCCAAAGCTACCTATCTGAATGGCAACAGGCGCATGAATAAAAGATTCGTACCAAACATTAAGAGGCGTATTGGCGATAATCATGGCTGCGATAGCTGCCAGCGCTAGCACAATACCGCCTGACGCCTCCAGGTCAAAAAAAGCTTTAATTCTCTGTATTGCCATATTATCCTCATTTACTAAATACAATGTGCTCAATCATTCAAAAAATTCAAATCTCTATGATGCTATCGGCTGTCATTATTACTGTTTTAGCGGACAGGTAGCCCTAGTTTCTCACAATCTTAGTAATATAGACAATTAAATGCGTTACATAGCTTTATAAATATGCCTTTTCTTCCTTGAAAATGCAGTCACTGTACGACAAATCTAGCAGACTTTATGCAAGTTTTGGTTTTTTTACTGTTTTATCTTTATAATAAATGCTTTTTAACCCATCTTTGCGAAAATTTTATAGTTAACACCCTTTAAAATAGGTACAGTGCTGCTGATATTAATTTCTCTTGCGTGCTGTACCTACGCGGACAGAGGCTGCGCGACATTAATATTAGCAGCACGTGGAATAGAATGTGCCAATTTTATTTAAGATTGACTATAGCAGTGATGGGAGGGTCTGGTTGTTATAAATAGCACTGTAGTCAGTTTTATCTTTTGAGACTGGCTATTGATGACATTTGCTGTTTTTAAGACTTACTATTTTTTATCAAAATCTTAATACAAGGCCAGATCCATGGACTTATCGCTATCTGTAGAAGTGATTTTAATGCTAACGGCAGTGGCAGCGCTGGCAGGTTTTATTGACGCTATCGCTGGTGGGGGTGGATTGTTGACCATTCCTGCTATGCTGCTTGCCAACATACCGCCGATCTTGACCTTGGGCACCAATAAATTACAAGCCGCTTCAGGCGCGCTTGCGGCCTCCATTACAATGATCAGAAAAGGCGTCGTCAAGCCTCAGCGTATCAAAGTGGCTATTGTCGCAGCGTTCATCGGTTCCGTCATTGGTACGATAGCAGTACAGCTATCACCGCCGGATCTTTTGGAAAAGCTGATTCCTTTTTTGATTGCGGCTATCGGCATCTATACCTTGTTTGCACCCAGACTTGGCGACGTAGAAGCGGCGCCTCGTATTAGTGAAGGTGCTTGGCAAAAGGTTGCAGCACCGCTTATTGGGTTTTATGATGGCTATATAGGACCGGGTACAGGTATGTTTTTTGCTCTTGGTAATGTCGCCTTACGTGGCCGCAAAATCATTGAAGCGACTGGCGCAGCTAAGGTACTAAATTTATCTACCAATATAGGCTCACTGATATTTTTTATTTTGGGCGGTAATGTGCTGTGGAAAGTAGGGCTTGCGATGATGGTTGGGCAGATAATAGGCGCGTATTTTGGCTCGCACATGGTGGTCAGGGGTGGCAGTAAGCTGATTCGCCCAGTAATAGTGTTGGTATGCTTAGCTATGATAACCAAGTACGTGTTTGGTTAATATTAAAACGCCTAAAAAATCCCAGCTATCTATATCGTCAGTTCGAAATAAAATCGATAGTTCAGTCGCCCTAACTCGGTTTTAAAGTGAACCTACTATAGCTGAGATTTTTTTATTCGTTTGGCGGTTAGTTAATTTTTATAGTGGTCACGTTTGATATTATCGTAATCACTACCCATCAAGCCATAGCTAAACACCTCAGAGAACTCACGTTCGCTCGCCTCATCGATATGACCATCAAACACATCTTTTGCACCTGCATCGGGATCATTATAGATGGCAACATCCATTTTATCTTCTGATTTTGCGACAATGACGGTAACCGCTGCATCACCGCCGACGTTTACTGCGGTGCGTAACATATCAAGAATACGATCCACACCTAAAATAAGGCCGATACCCTCGATAGGTAAGCCCACTTGAGCAAAGACCATTGATAGCATTATCAGTCCAACACCGGGTACGCCTGCCGTGCCGATGGAGGCCAATACCGACATCAAAATAACGGTTAGGTATTCAGCCACGCCCAAATCGATGCCGTAGACATTAGCGATAAAAATCGTCGCAGTACCTTGCATGATAGCCGTCCCATCCATATTGATGGTTGCGCCAAAAGGGACCGTGAACGAAGCAACTGAGTTGTTCATCCCCATACGCTTGGTGACCGTACGTAAGGTGATCGGAATGGTCGCATTCGAGCTTGAGGTACTAAACGCAAAGATTTGTACTTCGCGCATTTTTGCCAAAAATGTTTTAATCGATAAACCAGAGAACAGTTTGAGCACGATCATCATGGTAATAAAGAAGTGAAAAGCCAGCGAACCTACCAATACAGCAACATAACCAAGCAATGACCAAATCAGATCCAAACCCAGCTCTGCCATCGCTTTTGTTAAAAGGGCAAAGACACCATAAGGCGCAAGGTTCATAATGATAGTAACCATTTTTAAGATGACTTCATTGATAAGCTCTAAGCTTTGTACCAAGCCTTTAGCGGGCTTCCCAACCATCAAGATACTAACACCGATCAAGATAGCAAAGAAAATAATGGACAACATGTCGCCGTTCGCCATCGCACTGATGGGATTGGAGGGAATAATGTTAGAAAATACATCTAATAGAGGCGGCGCTGATTGCGCCTCAAAAGCAGCTTCGGTTTCGACATCCATCCCTTTACCGATACCAAATAAAACACCCAGCCCAATAGCGGTTGCGATAGCAAGTGCCGTTGTCATCATATAGATAAGAAAAGTTCTTGTGCCAATACGGCCAAGTAAACGAATATCGCCTATGCCACAAACCCCGCAAATAAGAGAGATCAGCACTAGGGGTACGACCAGCATTTTAAGAGAGTTCACAAATAGCTTACCGATAATGGCAAAAAAACCATCGGTTACATAGGTATTTATAAAGCTGCCTTCGCTATTTAATCCAGAGTAGTTTATGACTAAACCGAGTATGATACCAAGTACCATGGCGACGATAATCTTACCCGTCAGACCCATATTTTTCCACATAACTTATATCCTTTATATACGTAACTCTGCATGGTTAGAGGGAAGATTCAATCAAAATGATAATGACTTGGCTCTCGTTATGAGGGTTGTTACGCTTATGAATTGCTGTTAATTGTCACATTTTCACATGGTCACATGGTCATGTAGGCGTGTATTTTGGCAGACAATATAAAAGAATTGTTAGGGATACTGCAACATTTTTTTATTATTTAAAGCACATCTGCTCAATGAGATCAGTCTTTATAAAGACATAAAAAAAGCCAGATTGTCATGATGAGACAATCTGGCTTTTTTTAGAGTTAGCGGTTTATACACTGATTAATAATAAGCTATCACAGTTATGCAAGTATTTTGAGCATCCTGTTATGCTTTATCATATTCCTCCCGACGCAGTCCATCCTCCCATTTAGCGCCTTCTGTAGAGATGTTTTCTCCCTTTTTATGCTCTACAGGCTCTATAGGTTTGTCAGCGTTACTATGATTATATCCCATGCGTTCGCTCAGCGTTGATTCTGCATCTCGGCTTCGACGATCAAGTGCCTCTACTTCAGGATTCGCGTCATCAAAGTCAGTTTGCGCATGCACCTCTTTAGCTGTGTTTTGCTCATCCACCATTTTTACATCACCATCAGACTCATAACCATGGTCTGGATTTTCATCACCAGTTGGTTCATTATGCTTATCTGCAGCGTTGTCAGTGGCTATGCCATTTTTTGCTTGAGCATCATTTTTTAGTTGTGCATAGTCGGTAAGCTGGTGCACCGCATTTTCTAAACTGTGCGGATTGAAACGCTCTTGTGCGTGTAATAAATGCTCATCGAACACGTCCGTAAGCAGTGAATCAAAGCGTAGGGCGTTGTATTTAATGAGCTGCTCAGCCTCAGCTTCAGTAATATCACCATTTTGACTGGCATATACCACATGATCTTCAAAGGTTAAGCCCTCAAAGCTATCACTATGCTCTGCTTTTTTGAACTTCTGCCATAAAGGTTCAACGTCAAGCAGCGTCTGATAGGCATGTTCCATACGTCCTGTAACATCGTCAGGATCCGTATTGTAATACACCATGGTTTTGAGATAATCACGAAATGGGTTGGCTTCATGATCATCCATGAAAATATCACCGAGTTTCGTCTTAAGCTCATCACTAGCTGGCGTAAAGATACGCCCACTAGGGAACGTCACAAAGCCGACAATATTAGCCGCTATTCGATTAGGGAAGTTCGCTAAGAAAGATACAAAAGCTTCTTGAATGGTGCACAGACTGTCTTGTAGAGCGACCTGTGCATGTAAGCGTTCTGCTTCTGACTTACTGCCATGCTCATAGAACTGCAAAATGGCAGTCGCAATAAATAAATGCCCGTGAATATCAGCCAAGCGTCCAGAGAGCATCTCTTTACGTTTCAAATCGCCAGCAAGTAGTCCCAATGCCATATCAGCGGTAAGCGCAAAGCTTGCGCTCAAACGGTTGATATGCTTGTAATAGGGGCGAGTGAAGCTATCAGCAAAGCTTGGTGCATGGCCACTACCGCCAACGTAACCTGCGACAAAAGCTTTAGCGCCGCGATTAAAGGTGTAGCCTAAATGTTTGAAGAATAAATTATCGAACTGCTTAAGCGCCCCTTTCTTGTCCTCACTTTGCAACAGTTGTAATTCATCAAATAAATAAGGATGACAACGCATCGCGCCTTGACCAAAAATCATCAGTGAGCGCGTGAGAATATTTGCGCCCTCAACGGTGATAGAGACGGGAATCGCCTGATAAGGGGTTGCCAAAAAGTTGCGTGGACCCATCTGGATTGCGCGACCACCAACGACATCCATACCATCATTGACCACGCCGCGCATGGTTTCAGTCGCATAGTATTTTGCCATAGCAGTCATGACCGACGGCGTGCCTCCCTGGTTTAGGCCGCACGTTACTAAATGACGAAACGCCTCCAACATATAAGTCTGACTTGCGATACGACTGGTCGCATCTTGTACGCCCTCAAACTTGCCAACGGAGATTTTAAATTGTTCACGAACTTTTGCAAATGCGCTCACCGATAAATAGCTCATCTCACTGGCTGAGGTTGAAAGCGCCGGCAGTGAGATACCGCGTCCTACGCCAAGACACTCCATCAGCATCCGCCACCCGCGGCCCGCATTTTCGACACCGCCAATGATGTAATCTAGCGGAATGAAAACATCCGTGCCAACGACAGTGCCATTCATAAATGGTGAACCACTTGGATAATGACGCGGCCCAATGATAACCCCTTCATGATCGGCTGGGACTAATGCGCAAGTGATACCATAATCAGTCTTCTCAGGATCCCCTAGTAGGCCCTCTGGATCATGCATTTTAAAAGCCAGTCCTACGACCGTGGCAATAGGCGCAAGGGTGATCCAGCGTTTATAGAAATTCATAAGTAGACCGAGCGTATACTCGCCGTCATGAATACCATGACACACCACCCCTGTATCAGGGATAGCGCCTGCGTCAGAACCCGCTTCAGGACCTGTCAAACCAAAGCAGGGAATCTCAACACCTTTGGCAAGTCCTGGTAACCAGCGCTGCTTTTGCTCATCGGTACCGTAATGCATCAACAGCTCACCAGGACCGAGCGAGTTTGGTACCATGCAGCTGACGGCAGCGGTAGGTGAGCGCGAGGCAATCTTACTCATCACGCGGCTTTGAGCATAAGAGGTGAATGCTAAACCGCCATATTCTTTAGGTATAATTAAACCTAAAAAACCATTATCTTTAATAAATTGCCAAGCCTCTGGAGATAAGTCTTTATGGTCTTGGGTAATCTCCCACTCATCAAGCATCGAGCATAGCATCTCAACTTCATTATCAATGAAGCTTTGTTCGCGTTCAGACAGCTCAGGATAAGGATAGTTGGCAAAGGTATCCCAGTTTGGCGCGCCCATAAACAGCTCTTTTTCCCACCAGCTCGTACCAGCATCGAGCGCTTCACGCTCCGTATCACTCATACTTGGCATGGCACCGCCCAGTGCCTTGTACACAGGCTTGGTGATAAGTGCTTGGCGCATGGGTGCAATCAGGAGCACAAAGCATAACAGCGCTATCGGAATACCTAAAATCAACGACCATGGACTAATAAAAGCAGTAACCAGCACTGTGATGATGGCAACGATACTACCAGTGACACGCGATAAGGACAGTAAAAATATGGCCAAGACGACGGCTAACTGAATAATTACTGCTAAGATAAATAAGCCAATCGCCATGACTGTCTCCTTGGCAAAACGTAAATGGGAAATGCGGAACTATAAGACATTCAGATAATTCCAATAAAACTGACTATAAACCAATCATTTTAAGAGCGATTGTTGATATGACTTGTTTAAATATCAGTGAGTTACTATACAGATTATAAAGACAAGGTTAATGAATAATATGAGATAGTTATGCCAAACTATCAATAGAGAAAATGCTACGCTATGTCAATATTCTGTATCAGCTTACCCAGTATAAGCCATGTAGAGAGCAGTATAAACTAAAAAGGTAACAAGCCGTTTTCGGCATAGGACAATGTATTATTGCGCCCAACGATAATATGGTCAATAAAGGTAATATCGAGTAGATCACAAGCTTTTTTGAGCTCATGGGTCAATAAGTTATCAGCTGTTGAAGGCTGAGCGTCAGTATGGGGATGGTTATGAGCGACGATGAGCTGGCTTGCAGCATGACTTAAAGCATGATGAAGGACGTGCTTGATACATACTGAACAAGATGAGATACCGCCAGTGAAGAGTATCTCAAAATTTAATAGATTCAAGGCGTTATCCAAACAAAGAACAGCAAACACCTCACGATGCTCACCGCGTAATTGTGTACTGATATAATCTTTGACCACTTGTGAGCGTCCAAGCGCTTGGCCAGTTTTAAGCTGACTGTCTAGATAGCGCGTGCCCATCTCAAGCGAGGCCAATATCTGTGCATATTTGGCAGGGCCGATACCATGGCAGGCAAGCACCGTCTCTTGCGGCGCCGCTAACAGCTCTGCAAGACTACCGAACTGATCGATTAAATGACGAGCAAGCTCGATAGCTGACTGTGATTGAGTGCCCGTGCGCAAAAATATCGCTAATATCTCTGCATCAGTAAGATGCGCTGCGCCAAACTTTAACAGCTTTTCGCGTGGTCTGTCGTCCTCGTGCCAGTCTTTAATAGCCACTATCTTTCCTTACAATGGGTTAATGCGAGATAATTGACATAACGATGGAAAATTTTCCCTAATTTATCGCATAATTGTTACTATAAACGCAATTTTTATCTTTTAGCTGATGCCATGCCTATGTCAAATGTTGTACTTGCTATCACAGGCGGTATTGCCGCTTATAAATCTGCCGTTTTTGCCCGTTTATTGATGAAGGCGGGGTTTGAGGTGCGCGTCATTATGACCACAGGCGCGCAAGCTTTTATTACGCCCTTGACTCTACAAGCATTGACTGGTAACGAGGTACATACCTCTTTACTAGACGAGCGTGCTGAGGCAGGAATGGGTCATATAGAGCTTGCTAAGTGGGCGGACTTAATCGTCATTGCCCCAGCTTCTGCCAATACGCTTGCACGACTTGCCATGGGTATGGCAGACGACTTGCTAACGACAGTCTGTCTTGCAACTACTGCGCCAGTTATGATAGCGCCGGCGATGAACCAGCAAATGTGGGCGCATCCAGCGGTCAGTCTGAATATACAGACGTTAGCTGATATGAATTATCATATGATTAAACCTGCCAGTGGTGAGCAGGCATGCGGCGATGTAGGGGCAGGGCGCTTGCCTGAACCTGAACAGTTATTAGCAGAGGTGCGGTTGTTTAGTGCGCAGCAAACGATTCCGCAGCATCTACTGGGTAAAACGGTCGTCATTACCGCAGGACCTACGGTCGAAGCGATCGATCCGGTGCGCTATTTATCCAATCATTCTTCAGGAAAAATGGGCTTTGCCTTGGCAAAGGCCTGCGCAGAGGCAGGAGCGAAGGTCACGCTCATCGCTGGCGGTAAGGTGGTACTACCAACGCCGCTTGGGGTCACTAGTATCGATGTATTGTCTGCCGCAGAGATGCTAACGACTGCTCAGCAATGTGTGGCTGGTACGCACCCTGCTTTACTGGCTTTGGCTGAAAATGAACAAAATGATAGTCACGAACACTACCATACACATGAACATGGAGAATGTGATTGCCATGAGCTTGACGATCAGGTAGAGCGGCAAAGTATGGCGTTGGGAAGTATAACGTTAAAAAGTGACTTAAATAACTTGCGCCATGCTGATATCTTTATTGCCACGGCTGCGGTCGCTGATTATCGTACAGAAGAAGCTGCCCCGCAAAAAATTAAAAAAACTCAAGATGCCATGGTGCTTAAACTGGTCAAAAATCCTGACATTTTAGCGAGTATCTCACATGACTATCCTGATATGTTTGTCGTCGGTTTTGCAGCAGAGACACAAGATGTAGAGCGCTATGCACGTGGCAAGTTGGCTTCTAAAGATTTAGACTTGATAGCCTGTAATGACGTTTCGCGCGCAGACATTGGCTTTGCAAGCGATGACAATGCGATGCAAGTGTTTTTTTCAGAGCGCTATACCCATGATACGGTGACCTTAGAAAAAGCAAGCAAGGATAAGATTGCTGCACAGCTGACTACCATTATTGGGGAGACCTTGATGCAGCGTATTAATGGCTAATTATTTAGTTATGAGCAGTGAGCTGAAAATGTTAGGTTCGTTAAGGCTATCACTATGATGGATATGGCTGATAGCGATAGCACCCAGACGTTGTTGCTGATCGCAATTTTTGCGCTGGCATCATTGCTACATGGTATCAGCGGGCTGGGTGTCACGTTGGTGACGACGACCGCGCTTGCCAGTATGTATCCGCTGCCACATGCCATTGTCTTGGTGATATTCCCATCATTATTGCTCAATGCAATGACTTGGTTGGCTGGTGGCGAGCGCAGCATTTGGCAAAACTTTATCTATTATGGTAGACGCTATTGGCTGCTCGCGTTAACCAGTCTGCTCGGTAGTATCTTGGGCGCCAAGCTACTGCTATGGGTAGATAGCGCTTACATTTTATTAATATTAGCAACTGTCATTGGCTTTTATGTGCTAAGTGCCTTACTCGGTCAGCAGATACGTCTGCCTGATAGCAAGCCTGTGCTGATTGTCGTTGGCTTTAGTGCAGGCGTGATCGGCGGTGCAACCAACGCGATGTCAACCATCCTGATGATGTATTTATTATCGGCAAGCAATGATAAACATACCATCGCTAAAGTCGGCAACATGTGCTATTTTTTGGGTAAAATTGCTCAAATCATCGTCTTACGTGAGCCTATCATGGCGCTGAGCAGTGGCGAGTGGCAGCTCATTACTTTGCTTAGTGTCTTATCTATTGCTACGCTTTTAATCTGCATCCGTCTGCGGCGTTATTTACCGCAAGCACGCTTTCGTCAACTTATTTTATTGATTCTCACCGTACTTGGTATACGTGTCGGGTGGCAAGGAATCACAGCATTTTTGTAGTATCGTCAGTACCACATAGCATCGAACTACCAATCATTACGTGTTACTACTATAAATTTTCCTTGTATGCTGCTGATACAGAGGCTGCGCAAAATTCATCCCAGTAGCACTGACTCGGTTTTAAAGTAGGTTAACTATGGGGAGTGCTTTTCAGGTTAGCGATTAAATAAATTTAGCAAGATAGTAGCGATGACACTGATGACTATCATAGTAACCACTGGAAAATAAATCTGTGTATTACCTGATGTGTGTTTGATATCACCTGGTAGATTACCCATCCACGAAAACGCGCTTGGCAATATCAGCCAGATAATTCCTATCACGATCAACACCGCGCCTATAATAATCAATATCTTTGCCATATAACATCTCGCTCATCTTGTTGCGTTATTTCTTCTTATCTTTTATAAGCTATTCGCGCGTCATCTCACTAAAATACATCTGCTGAGCCACCCGAAAGGTATTACAGTGCGCTTCGACCACATCGTCAATATCTTCTGAATAACCACCGCCCATCACGATAGCGACTGGAATATTAGCCGCTTTTGCTTGCTGCAATACATACTCGTCACGTGCCTTACAACCCGCTTGCGTTAAGCCAAGTTTACCCAGTTTATCGGTCGCGAGCACATCGACAGCAGACTGATAAAAAATCATATCGGGTGCAACATCGCTAATTAAGCGCGGTAGCGTATTCATCAAAATCTGTAAATATTCTGCATCACCCGTATCGTTATCCAGCTCAATATCTAAGTCGGATCTCTCTTTACGAAACGGATAGTTTTTGGCGCCATGCATACTAAACACAAAAACGCGCGGTTCATCCGCCATAATGCTGGCGTTGCCATTGCCTTGATGGACATCCAAATCAACGATTAAAACCTTCTGCACCTGCCCACGATTTAATAGTAAGTTGCTCGCGATACAAACATCATTAAAGACGCAAAAGCCCTCGCCGTGATCGGCAAACGCATGATGCGTACCGCCCGCGACATTCATCGCTACACCATATTGCTGAGCATACAACGCACATTCATAAGTAGCATGGGCGATATAGCGGCCACGATCTACCAACGCTTCAGTCATCTCAAAACCAATAGGGCGCGCTTCTTTACGCGGCAAGGTTTGGGTTTTGAGCTTATGCCAATAGTCCTCAGTATGGGTGGTTAATATCTCGTTTTCTGTTAATCGCTTCGGTGCAAAAAAATTGTCAGTCGTGATGGTCCCTTCGCTAAGCAAGCGCTCAGGAATCATCGTATATTTTTGCATGGGAAAACGATGTTTGTCGGGTACGGAATAACGAAAAACGTCAGAGTAAGCAATTTTTAGCATAATGTTTAATTGTGTCGGTATCTAAAAAGGTGATAAGGAGTTTGTGAAAGCATTTTTTATTATTCTTGATGAAGAGTATTTACTGAACAAACTGAGTGGGAAGAAAAAAGGTTCTTGCATCGGCTTGCTGACGCAGCTCTAAAAGTAACGTTTGCATATCTTCAGCAGGATCTTGAGTGTTAATTAAATCATCAAATATCTCGTAAGCGACCGTCGTCATGGCAATCACGCTTTGTAGCAAGTGCTCGAGAATATGATCATCAATACCAACCGCCTCGATATCGATGGCGTTTTTGTAGCGTATCTCGCCATCATTGACGTCCA
Source organism: Psychrobacter sp. (assembly GCA_029264635.1). GTDB lineage: Bacteria > Pseudomonadota > Gammaproteobacteria > Pseudomonadales > Moraxellaceae > Psychrobacter. The sequence continues at coordinate 19,613 of JARIAA010000148.1, forward strand.
TCTCTAAATTACCGATGAGCATGTCGTAATTAATTTGGGTGATAAGTAGCATGGCGGCACTTTGATGACTCTCTGGTATTAAAAATGGCAAAATGCCATAGACCGCGAGTAGATTATTTTTCTCCTGCACGCGAAACAGATAGCCGCATTCAAGTTGTTTATTACGCATTCTTAAGGATAGATGGTGCGATTGCTGGCTATCACTGGCTCTTGGCTGATAATAAGTATAGTGCCATTGTCTATCATTAAAATACTGCTTAAGGTAATCGACGATAGGGATGTCATCGCTATTGCCTTGCTCTACCTCTTGGTTTAAAGCGTCAGTTGCTAAACGCTCGCTATTATTTGTATTGTCATTGAAGTCGCCAGCTATGTCTTTAGAGCTTATGTTCGTAGCACCTACGTTCTTAACGTCTTTATTAGCAGTCTTTTTGCTATCAGCTCTATTTTGATTATGATCGTTATCAGCTTTATTTTCAGCTGATAATACATGCTGCGGCATTTTTGCAGCATCGATAATAGACTGCGGTGCTGAGGCAGTCAGTAACCGTTTGAGCTTTTGCCATAAGTTGAGTTTATTACGTTGACTCATAGATGTTGTATTAATTATTAAATAGTATTAAAACGGATAAATAAACCAAAACCACAAGTTAATCTTGGCTTAATACGAAACTCTCTTTGATATTAGGCTGTGCATAAAAATCTTTTAACATGTCATGGATATGCGTCGTAAACCAAGTACTTTCAAGAGCGTCGTGCATAACAGGCAGTAGGGCAGTACTTAATTGCGTCATAGCTTCCTCATCAATATATAAGCTTGCTGCGACGCTTGCAATCGTATCCGACTGATGGCTTATGTACCAAGTGTCAACACTCGCTGCGACAAGGCTGCGCAGGTAAGGCGACAAGCGCAAGCGGTTATAACTTTGTTGGATGCTGGCTTCGATATGAGCAATACTGCTATGGTCAGGCTCATCGTTTAAGTAGGTTTGCAATTGGCTAATCGGTTGATCTTTAATGCGTCCCCAACCTGTTATTAGTAGGCGCGCGACTTCAGCATTTGATAAATGCGCTTGTGCGTTCGCCTCCGCTCGGCGAGTTAAGTCTTTAATATTGCGATGCAAGTAGGTTTGCAACTTCTCATCGAGATTTCTGTTAGTTGCCTTTTCAAATGAGCTGCGCCCAAGCTTCATGAGTTTACCAACACCGCCTGCTTTATCCAGGGTAGTTTCCATAAAGTCATTGATAGCATGATATAGCGTTTGTGTCAGCAAGTCGGCAAAGGTTTCATTACCGACTAGCGTATGGATTAAGGCATTACGCTGCTCGTCATGACTACCGACATAGTTGGCAAGGGTCTCAACCTGAGTATCATCTACCAGCTCAGACAAAGGCACGTTATCGTTGATGGGGTGATAGATGATGGTATGCAATATATCGCGGATGTCTTTACGCATGACATTGCTCATCGGTTGGCTAAGTAGCCAGTCGTTGATTAGGTGCTGCAAATCATCGGCGCTGACGTATTTATGTAGGGGCTGCGCGCCTAACCACTGCCAAGCCTCTAGAGCCATTGGCTCTGCTTGCTGCTGTAACCACTGCTGCATAAAAGCAACTTGAGCATCGATCAGGCTGTCTATAGTTAGACTTGCAGCTGCCAAGCTTGTGCTAGGATGAGCAGTTGCAGCACCTATATGAGGCACTGACGTTTGCGTATTTAAAGCTTGAGTATTTGGCGTTTGGTTATCTTTTGAAGTCTGCATAGGATTTGAGGTCATAGTAATCGACAATTTGTTATACTGTATGGTTGTAGTGAGCATAAAGTATTATGCCATGAACCACGTATTCGTTTGTGATGAATATTGCTTAGCGTTTGATAAATAATGAGAGATTTGATGACGGCTCTGGATGCACCCTTACTTACGCTTGATAATCTGACAGTTCAGCGTGGAGAAATCCCTCTGTGTGAAGGGGTCATGCTTACTCTATCTGCTGGTAGCCTCTGTCATTTGGTAGGTGCAAATGGTACGGGTAAGACGACACTACTGATGCAGCTGGCAGGCTTGTTACCCGTGCTTACGGGTGAGATTCATTATCAAGGGGCCACAGGTTTACCTCTGCAGCCTTTGTACGTTTCGCATCAGTTAGGCATTCACCCAAATCTAACGGTTGCACAAAACCTGACCTTTTTGCTGAATTTATATGGCATTAGCCCAAGCATCACTGATATTGATGATGCCCTTGCATGGGTAGGATTGCAAGGCTTTGAGACGGTCAGCTCAAGCCATCTGTCTGCTGGGCAAACGCGACGCATCACCCTTGCAAGGTTATATTTATTGACGCCTGATGTGACTCCATTATGGTTACTGGATGAGCCTTTTACCGCACTTGATGTCGATATGGTGGCACGAATGGAAGATAGGTTACGCGCTTTTGCTACTGCTGGCGGCTCGATATTAATGACCAGTCATCAGGCGGTCGGCGTGGCTAATCAGGTGCTCGATTTATCAGATCACATGGTATAAGTTCGCCAAATATAAGTGAAAGGACGGATAATGACAGACAGTCCATTACAAGATAGTTTATTAAAAGACAGCCCCGTGCAAGAGAGCCAAATGCAATACCGTTCCGTACCAGTAGCGCATAAAAGCTTGAGTAATGTATCGGCTGCGCGCGGTATCAGCTTTATGCAGTTATGGCGGCGCGAATGGCACGTAAAGCAGCAAGGGGCGGTACAGTGGTTGTATCCGTTAGTACTGTTTTTAGTGATTATTACCTTGTTTCCATTAGCTGTTGGGAGTGAGCCTGCGCTATTACAGCGCCTTGGGGTGTCAGCTGTGTGGATTGCTGCTTTGTTGTCACTGGTAATGGGTGTTGATGGCTTATTTAAGCCTGCTCTAGATAATGGTACACTGGCGCAATTGGTCGTCGCCAAAGCCTCGCTACCGTTATGGGTGCTTATCCGTCTGGTTATCCATTGGATTTTTAGTAGTGGTATTGTAGCCGTGCTCAGTTTACTCGCTGTGCCGTTATTTCAGCTCAGCTGGTTTGAGGCGTGGATATTGATGGCCTCTATTGTAACGGGAAGTCCAATGCTACTTATGCTGTCAGCGGTGGCGAGTAGTTTGACGTTGTCATTGAAAAACGGTGCGGTGCTGGTGCCTTTAATTGCGCTGCCAATGCAACTGCCTGTATTGATTTTTGCAACGGGCGCCGTTGATTTATTTGCGACAGGTCTAAATGGTTTGCCGATATTGGCTTTATTATTGGCAGGTAGTATTATCTCCGTTTTGGTGATGCCATGGGTAATTGCGATGACTTTAAAGATGGCATGGCTGAATTAAAAATATATGACAGCGTGTTATCGAATGACTTCTATATTAACGGCATGGTGAAAATCGGTAACTTTGCTATAATAGTGAATTAGTTACTCAGTCACTTATCGCATCTATCCTGTGTTTAATGTCAGCTGGTTAGCGATTGATGACGTCAATAATACGTCATATCGTATCACCGACAAGCTGCGCAATAGGTTTATATCCATGCCCAACCTGAACAACGTCTCCTCTCCTAGCTTATGGCAACGCATTTGGCAGGGCTTTTTGACCACTGTAGGCACCAAGCAGTTTTTTCGTATCTTTTCGCCTTGGGTCAAATGGCTTGCTATATTAGCCAGTATCTGTCTATTGATAGGTAGCGTCTGGGGCCTTGCTTTTGCGCCGCCTGACTATTTACAAGGCAATAGCTACCGTATTATTTTTATCCACGTACCAGCCGCCAGTATTGCCATCTCTATCTATTTTGCGCTTGCAGTATTGGGAGTAATTTATCTCGTCTGGAAGATTAAAACAGCAAGCCTTGTGGCACAGGCCCTTGCGCCTATCGGCTTCTTATTGTGTGTTATCAGCTTAATTACAGGCTCCATTTGGGCAAAACCAACTTGGGGGACGTATTGGGTTTGGGACGCACGTTTAACCTCCATGTTGATTTTAGCGTTCTTATATGCAGGCGTCATGGCTTTGTTTGCCGCGTTTGAACATACTGCCAACCGCGGCAAAGCGGCCGCTATTTTGTCCATCGTTGGTGCCGTAAACTTGCCTATTATTAAATATTCGGTACAGTGGTGGAATACCTTACATCAAGGGTCAACTTTTACCTTAACTGAAGCACCAAAAATGTCAGCGGATATGTGGATGCCATTATTGCTAATGATCATTGGTAGTTATTTATTGGTCGCGACATTAGCTATTTATCGTACCAATACGCTCATTTTATATCGTGACCAAGGTAAAGCATGGGTCAAAGAATACATTCGCAGGCAAGCCAAGTAACCGTTAATCAAACCAATAATAGCTAGGAAAATATCATGCAGCCCTATTTTTATAGCGTCTCTGAGTTTATTGCCATGGGCAAGCACGGTGTTTTTGTGTGGTCATGCTGGGCGATTACGGTAGGTGCGATGCTCATTTTTATTATGTATAGCCGCAGGCAACGCCAAGCGCTTATTAAGCAGCTGACGATCCAACAAGCAAGGCAAGCTCAGCGTACCACCAAACCCTCTAAATTTGTGCCCAAGCAACCATCATAAAAATATCTTCATATCATAGAGTTAACTTATAAAGTTCTGTACCATCAACTAGAAATATATGACTGTATCAGTACTTATAGGGCTTATTGATTTGTCCGAAAAATGCTACCATATAGCTATTAGAAGAGTACGATTGGAAAGATATTTTTAATTTTTTTTCCAATACTAGTTTCTTTCATATTTTCTGTTTTATAGATCTGTATGGCTCGACTATAGTCTATAAACCAGCGACTCATCAATGAGGTAGTGGTATGAACGCAGTTCGTCGCAAAAAACTGATGTGGGTTATGTTTACGCTAGCAGGAGCAGCGATCGCCGTTGTGTTAGTTATCTATGCTATTGGACAACAAACTGATTATTATTTCGACGCCACAGCGATTGCTCAAGGCGAAGCGCCACAAGATAAGCGTATTCGTGCAGGGGGTATGGTCGTCGCTGGTAGTGTACAGCGGGCAACAGATAATCCATTGAATGTTGAGTTTGCTATCACAGATTTTGAATCGACAGTCCCAGTGACTTATCAAGGTATCTTGCCAGACTTATTCGCTGAAAACTCGGGCGTCGTCGCGACGGGTAAAATGCAGGGTGGAACTTTTGTCGCAGGAGAAGTGCTAGCCAAGCATGATGAAAACTACATGCCGCCAGAAGTCGCTAAATCCATGAAAGAGAATAATCGCAGTGGTTTGACGCCGACCTCTGAGCAATACAATCCTGCCGAACCGCTTCATGAGACTCAAACCTTACAGCAATAATTGTCTTTACTGTTTATAACGCAAAAAAAGCCACCGATGTTATCAGTGGCTCTTTTTTGTGCCTAATATTCAAGCACATAAAGCTTTTAAATGTCTACAAGCGATCAGTCATCCCATTCAGGCGAATAATCAGGATGCTTAATTTTTCGACCGTCGCTACGCGCAAGCTTACCAATTCTTTCTAATTCATCAGCGCTTAACTCTACATTGACAGCATCTAAATTTCCCTGTAAATGGTCAGGGTTAGAAGTCTTTGGAATAGCCACGCGATTCTTATCCGACAAAATCCAAGCCAATGAGATCTGAGCGGGCGTAACATTATGCTTCTGAGCGATCTCTTTGATCGTCTCATCATCAAACACATCACCACGTGCAAGAGGCGAGTAAGCTTCTAGTAGAATATGATGATTATTCAAAAAAGTCTGCAAGGAGTTTTGTTTAATAAACGGATGGAACTCGACCTGATTCACCACAATCGGTACATCAGCGTATCTCTTTACTTCCATTAAGTTTGCAATATTAAAGTTAGAAACCCCGATATGGCGCGTTAGACCCTGCTTTTGAAGCTCACATAAAGCAGGAATGGTCTCAGATAATGGCACACGATCATCAGGCCAATGTAATAGCAACAGATCTACATAATCTGTATCCAAGTTCTCTAGCGAGCGCTTAGCCGCTGCATGGAGCTTTTCAGGCTCAAACTTCATATCATCAGGAAATATTTTGGTGGTTAAAAAGAACTTATCGCGTGCAATCCCTGATTGCTTAATACCTTTTCCCACCTCGACTTCATTATCATACGCTTGGGCAGTATCAATATGCTCATAGCCCATCTGTAGACCTTGACTCACGACATCAATACAATCTTGTCCAGTTGACTGCCAAGTACCCAGTCCCAATACTGGAATACGCGCTTGCCCAGCCGTACGAATATTATAGTTTTTGCTAGTCATATTTTATCCTTGTTATAAATGTGGTTTTAAGCTATGGTTTAGTTAAGTAATTGTTTTTAAGATGTTTTATGATCTATAGCCTGTAACGGCTATAAAATTTACTTGTTAGCAATAAAAACCGATTTGCTTATTTACGATGGAACATGACCACTATAAAAAAAATATAGGTAAAGTGAAAGCATGGTTGACGCTTCCCTACAAAGCATGAACAGGCTGTAACATCGTTTTTTTATGTGCAGCTGCTAAAACGTATTACATATTCCTTACTTGTAAAATAAATACTTTAATGATTGTGATTACACAATCGTTATGCCTAGTAGATATTGTGGTAAATAAAGATTAAATAGAATTTTAAGTAATTTTTTATAAAAATATAAGTTTTTGTAAGATTGTTAATGCATACATAATTATAGAAAAAATAAAATTTACTCTAAAAAATTTAGGTAATGAGGAGCAGATGTGTCTAGTCTTTCAAAAGCCAATCTTTCAGAAGACAGTCTGGAAAACAATAACAATGGGCAGAACCCTATTTCTTGGTTTATATTTGGCCTCATGGCGAGTGTCACTTTTATCGGTATTCTCTCGGAGCTGATGCCCTCAGGTATCCTGCCGCAAATGACTGCAGGTCTTGGTATTGAGCAGACACAAGTAGGATTTTTGGTGGGTATCTATGCGTTAGCTTCCGCCATTTTTGCTATTCCACTTATCAGTATGACGTTATGGGTCAATCGAAAAATACTATTACTGGCTTTATTGGCAGGTTTTGCGGTTTCTAATATTGTCGTCGGGCTAACATCTTCTTATTACCTTATCGTTGCTATGCGTATTCTGGGTGGTATATGCGCCGGTATTATGTGGCCGATGATTGCAGCCTATGGTACAGCGCTGGTACCAGAAAATATGCATGGTAAGGCGATTACCATTATCATGGCAGGCAATACGTTTGGGGTGAGCCTTGGGCTACCGATCATGACTTATATTGGTACCCATGTGGGCTGGCGTATGTCCTTTTTGGTTCTTGGAGGGTTAGGGGCACTTATTGCGCTACTAGCAATAAAATTCTTACCTGCGGTAAAAGGCGAAAAGCTGACGCAAAGTAACTCTCCTATTGCTGTCCTAAAAATACCTGGTGTCTGGATCGTCTTAGCTTTGACTTTTTTGGCGGTCGTTGCGCACTATAGTACTTATACGTACATCACTTTGTTGGTTGAAACCTTGGAGTTCGTTGGTGGTATTAGTTTAGCGCTGCTTATCTTCGGTATCGGTTCGGTCATCTCGGTGATACTATCTGCCAAAATTATCGACACTCATCTGCGCGGTTTGATCGTTGGAATGCTCGCTTGTGGAGCGATCGCCATGCTGTCATTCGTCTTTTTTAGAGGGGCAAATGGTTTTGCACATATTGCCTTTTTCTTATGGGGACTGGCATTTGGACCTTTAGTCACGATGTTTCAAACCGCTGTCAGCCATCAGGTTACTGAGGCAAAAGCGATTGCGACCTCAGTACAATCCAGTGTGTTCAACTTCTCAATTATGATTGCAACGTGGCTTGCGGGCTTAATTTTGGTGCACATGCCAGAGACAGGTGTCTTGGGTATTGTGTATCTGTCTATTCTTTGCTTTATCCCTGCCATCATCATCACCTTAATATCCAAAAAGACTTTAGATGCACCTACTGTCTAGTAGCGCTCACTAAGTCATGCTTAATGAGCAGTTTTTAATAAGTTTTATAATAACAGGAGTTTGTAATGAAAAAATTTACCAATGCCACTATCTATCGTAATAGTGACGCTAATGAAATCCTTGTCAAAGATGGTGTCATTCATCAAATCGGTAAGAACTTACCTGGCGCTGAAGAAGAGATTGACCTAAAAGGTCGTCTAGTTGTACCGCCTTATGTGGACTCGCATCTGCATCTGGACTATGTTTATACGGGCGGTGGCGATGATGCCAAGAATGCTTCGGGTACACTATTTGAAGGTATTGCGCGCTGGCATGATGTCAAAAAAACACAATCTTTTGACGATGCCAAATCGCGGATGTTAAAAGGCATTCAAGAGGAGGTGTCGAAAGGGGTGCAATATATTCGAACCCATATCGACGTCTGTGATCCTGATCTAACGGGACTAAAAGCAATGCTTGAGCTGCGAGAAGAGCTCAAAGACAACGTCACTATTCAGATTGTCGCTTTCCCTCAAGAGGGTATGTATGCCTACAAAGGGGCTGTCGAATTGATAGAGGAGGCACTAAAGATGGGGGCGGACTGTGTCGGCGGCATTCCGCACTTTGAATGGGCGTATGAATTTGGTCAAGATTCTGTGCGTAAAACGGTTGAGCTTGCACTTAAATACGACAAACTTATTGACGTCCACTGTGACGAAACTGACGATCCAATGAGTCGTCATGTACAGCTATTAAATGCTTTAGTAATGATTGAAGATATCGGTGCGCGCTCGACGGCGAGCCATACCTGCTCATTTGGGTCAGCGGATGATGCTTATGCGTTTCGTATGATGGGACTCTTTGAGCAATCTGGCATGAACTTTATCGCACTGCCGACCGAAAACGCTTACTTGCAAGGTCGCCAAGACACTTATCCTAAGCGCCGCGGTTTAACGCGCGTCAAAGAGTTTTGGGAAAATGGTATCAATATCTCGTTTGGGCAAGACTCTATCAATGATCCTTGGTACCCTGCGGGCAATGGTAACATGATGAATATCCTAGATAATGGTATTCATTTGGCGCAAACCATGTCACTGCCGCAGCTCGATGTCTGCCTCGACTTTATCACGTTAAATGGTGCTAAGACCCTAAATATTGAAGACCAGTACGGTTTAGATGTCGGTAAGCCAGCCAACTTCTTGGTATTAGATGCGACCAGTCCATTTGAGGCGGTCCGTCAGCGCGCCGATGTGATGGCCTCTATTCGTAACGGTAAATACTTATTTAAGAAGCCTGAACCTAGCTATGATATTGAGCTGGATTTATATAGAAGCACAATCTAGTTTTATACTAAAAAGCTAATGATCAAATTGAGCCTATAAAAAATGCCCATTACTCATAAGTATTGGGCATTTTTGTATTTATACGCTTGTCATTACTGCGCTGTTGCTTCTGCGGCAGGGGCAGTACTTGCTGTTGTTTCGCTAGCCAATCCAGCTACCTCACCCCAAATTTTTGGATATTTATAACCTGGGAAAGTATCATGAGCATACTTTTTAAAGGCTTCTGAGTTATAAGCGTTGGTCACGTCCTCAACCCATTTTTTACCAGCGTCGGCAGACTTAACGGCTGACCAGTTAACATAAGCAAAGCTTGGTTCTTGAAATAGCGCTTCTGTCAGCTTGATACCAGAGTCGGTGGCATAATTACCATTAATCACAGCGAAGTCAACTTCGTCACGCGCGCGTGGTAGCTGAGCGGCTTCTAGTTCAACGATTTTGATATCGTATTTGCTATTATCAGCGATGTCCGCTTTTGAAGCAGTCAGCGGATCGACATTATCTTTTAGGGTAATCCAACCAAGATCATTCATCATGACCAAAGCACGAGCAAAGTTACTTGGATCGTTCGGTGCTGAGACACTCATACCTTTATAAACCTCGTCAAGAGAGGTCTTTTTACCTGAGTAAATACCAAGTGGCGCCGTTGGAACTTGGAAGACTTCAACGAGATCAAGATTATTTTCTTTTTTGAAAGTATCGAGGTAAGGTTTGTGCTGAAAGATGTTGATGTCCAAATCACCTTCAGCCAGTGCAAGATTAGGGCGGACATAGTCAGTAAAAGGCACAAGCTCAACGTCATAACCTTGTGCTTCAAGCGAGGCTTTGACTTGGTTACGTACCATATCTGCAAAGTCACCTTCGGTTGTACCGATGATAATTTTACTCTTTTCAGGATCGATGTCGCTAGCGGCGGTCTCAGACGTTGAGGTTTCAGTAGCTGGTGCTTCTTTCGTCGTCTCTGGGGCTGATGAATTACTACAGCCAACCAGTACGAGGCTTGATACGCCAACAGCAGCAAATGCAGTGGCCAACTGACGACTGATATCTGTCAATTTCATGGAATTTCCTCAATTAAATAAACGATTATCGGTTAAATGTAACCATTAAAAAAGCAACATTAAGGATAATAATGCTGCTTTTGCAAAAACAAGTCAAAACTAAACCTAGTCGCTTGTAATGTCAAGTATTCTATAAAACGGCTTACCGTTTATCTAAGCGCGTTGCAAGCCAATTACCAAAGGCTTGAATCGAGATGACCATGACTGAGAGCATAATAACGATAAAAATCATAACTTCAGTCTGATAACGATAATAACCGTAACGAATCGCCAAATCACCCAGACCACCGCCGCCAATCATACCAGCTGCCGCTGAGTAGGATAGTAAGCTAATAGTAAGAATCGTCACCGATAATACGAGCCATGAGCGTGCCTCATTAAGGAGTACTTTGATAATGGTAAACGGACGTGCGCCCATTGACTCGGTCGCCTCTATAATACCGCGCGGTACTTCACGCAGATTTTGCTCAACCAAACGGGCAAAATAAAATGATCCAGCTATCGCAAGGACTAAAGAGGCTGCAATAGGGCCAATACCAGTACCAATGATAGCTTTAGTAAAGGGGCTCATGGCAATCATCAAAATCACAAAGGGAAACGCACGCATAAAGTTGGTGATGCCGCCCAATACAGCATACAACGCTTTATTCTGCAAAAACTGCCGATCACTGGACAAAAATAAGAATATTCCAAACAGTCCACCAATAGTAACGGCAGCAGCCGTAGAGATACCAAGCATGATAAACGTATCAAATGAGGCTTGCCAAATCTCATTTTTTAGCGCAAGCAGCTTGTCTATTGAGGCGGATAATTCAGTACCAGTCAACATATTATTTCTCCTGCCGTATTAGTCCTCGACGACTAAGCCTTGGCCAATCGGGGTGGTTGCCTGAATCTGACCGTCTCTTACCTCTGCCACTTCAAGTAATTGTCCTTGATGTAATAAGGCTGCGCGGTCACAAAGCCTACGAATCACGCTCATCTCATGAGTTACGATAACAATGGTCACGCCAAGCTGCTCATTAATATCACGTAGACAAGTCAGTAAGCTACGAGTGGTCGCAGGATCAAGCGCACTGGTCGGCTCATCGGCAAGCAACACTTTTGGACTTGGCGCAATAGCGCGCGCGATACCGACACGCTGCTTTTGACCACCTGATAACTGTGCAGGATAATGACTGGCACGATCAGTCAAGTCGACGATTGCTAAACAATCCATCACGCGCTTATAGATATCGCGGTTTGGGTACCCTGAAACGGTCAAGTTAAAGGCGACGTTATCATAGACAGTGCGATTGGACATCAGATTAAACTGCTGAAAAATCATGCCTATGTTATGGCGTGCGATACGCAAGTCACTGGCAGATAAGGTCGTCAAATCTACACCATCGATAACCACCTGACCACTATCAGGACGCTCAAGCATATTGATCAGTCGTAATAAGGTAGATTTACCTGCCCCTGAGTAGCCCATTAAGCCAAAGATCTCACCTTGCTTAACCGATAGCGACGTTGGTTCAACCGCCGTAAACCAGTGCGGCTTACCATCTTTATCTTTTATGGATCGGTCGCTTAAAAAGCGTTTGGTCACGTCATTTAGAACGATCATGTCATTCATGGAATGCTCAAAATTAGTAAATGGGATAGCAATTGTGATATCAACATCTTATCCTAAGATCGCAGCATCACAGCTTTATACCAGTAACCTTAGGATAAAGGGCGGTAATATAACATATTTTTGAGCATGTTATATATGCGCATTCTTGCATGTCTTATGACAATATAGCGCTTAGTAGCTGTACAGATGTTGGTAGGTAGACATTTGTCGTCGAGATTGACCGCTAGATCATTGATAGCGAGTCTATCCAAAAACGGCTTGATGAAGCACTATTTTTAGCTCTCTTTACTATTGTGATGAGGGTCTTGTTTGACTGGAATCACGACCAAAAATCTTGTGTGTCCATTGATGGTATCGGTAATAATGTGGCCTTGATGAGCGGTAACGATTTGCGAGACAAGTGATAAACCCAGTCCCGATCCTTTATTTTTCTGCTGAAGACGTACAAATGGACTAAAGATCTCTTCACGCTTATCTTCTGGAATCCCTCTACCTTCATCAATCACTGCAAGCACTGCATACTTTGGCAAAGGACGCTCATCCTCAGACTTAGATTTTTTTAGATGTTTTTTGAACAAGCTTTCTTTACGCGGTGCATTGTGAGCTTCGTTATAATTTTCACTACCAATGTTAACGGTTTTGGCTTTTTTATTAGATTTATAATTAACAGATTTGGTAGTAGCGACAGACCGAATATCATTGGTTGATGATAGCTCAGCTGTCTCTGGCACGATATTCCAAATCACCCTTTTAATTTTATCAGTTAAATCAGAGGTCATCGTATTTTGGCTATTATGAAGTGTCTTATCAGTCAAATTAGGTGTGAGCGTATTAAATGTTCGGTGAGGACTATTGTCATTATCAGACAAATCTTGTGCGCCATCCTGTATATCGATACCTTTATTTTTTTCGTTATGCTCTTTGTCATGATAATCGATCAGCGTTTCGCCATTTCGAAAAATAGCGGGGGCAGGTATCTCTTCTAGCGACTCTGCGAGTACGATACTATCGGATTCCACCTCTTTTAAACGATCACCTTCATTAATTTTAAAAGGTTCTAGCATATCAAGATGCTTGTCATAATTTGAGCTATTGTAGTCAGCAAAGCTGCTAGACACTAATGAATGTAGTAAATACTCAGGCACAGTATCAGCCTCTTCAAACGTTTGTACGCCATAGAGTAGTACGGTGATGGGTGGCACACCGTGTAGCATAGCGTTGTTAAGTAGGTTACGAATGAGATGGGTCAGCATAGGCGGTTGACCATCAATCACAATATGTTCACCAATCAACGTCGCTTCTGGATAATGCTGGCGTTCTTGATTGACTAAGTCATAAAAATCTACGCGTTCCACTTGTTGCATAACATGACCTGCATCTAGACGACTGACCAGCAAGATACTCTCAACCAAGTCGTTAAGGCCTGACAAATCGCGATTAATTGCTTGCGCGCGTTTATCGAACTTTGCTTTGGTGTCAATCGGCATAGTGCCTGCCAGCATATCCATCATCTCAATTTGCAAGCGAATACGAGTAATGGGGGTGCGCAGTTCATGAGAGGCATGAGCTAATAATAGGTTATTGGCATCAATAAGATGCTCAATTTTTTGGGCAGCTTGGTTAAAACCTCGCGCGAGTAGAGCAATCTCATCGTTACCACGACTATTCACTCGGACAGTAAAATCGCCATCACCGAGCTGACTCATTTGCTGACTCATATGATTAATGCGCCAAGTCATTGACCGGGCGATCCACCATAGTACACCTGCCATGATAAGGAGCAGGAGCATAGTGCCCGTAAATAAATTAAGCGCCGCCGAAAATGCAGGTTTTTTGGGTGTCAGACGCGATTCATACAGCAATGTGTAACCTGTACTACTATAGACTTGAGCTTGCTGAGTAGGGGGCATTTCTGAAAAAGAGGGGAAAACTAAATTCATCAAAGAGGGCGTTGCAGGTAGCTCTAATGGCAAGTCACTGTTATCGGTTTGCATGAGCAGACGCCCTTCATTGTCATATAAGCCCATTTTGGCTTTTAATGACTCATCAAAGATATCAAAGCTCTTTTTAACCACAGCCAACATAAAACGCGCTTGCAGGCGATTGTCCTTACTGATTGCCGTATTTAACTCGTGCAAAAAAGGATCAATCTGTCCTAAAATTTGAGTAGCAACCACCTCTGAGCGGATGCCAGCATCTTTATCATGGACAAGCTGTGTTAAAAGCACCATAGCTACTGCAAACAAAATAAGTGCCAGCATCACACTGGCAAATAACTTGGCAAATACGGAGCGAAAACCCAACTGCTGCATTACACATTCTCTATTATCAAATGCTTGTCTTTATCGCTAATCAACAATAGCCATCACGTTATGCGAGATGGCTATTATTTGTTTACTATTGTGTTCAATAAGCTCAGACTATTCAACGTCGATTATCAATTATCAAACCTGATCGGTCGCAAATTGATAACCGACGCCGCGTACGGTAATAATACGTTTTGGCTGACGCGGGTTGTCTTCAATCAATGCCCGCAAACGTGAGATGTGGACGTCAATTGCGCGATCGATATTATCAGAGCTGTCATCATTTGGCATCGCCTGCCATAACTGCTCACGATTGAGTACTTTACCAGAATGTGTCGCAAAGTAGTGTAACAGCTGAAACTGATGGGTCGTTAAACGTACTGGCTGCTCATCGATTGTCACTTCGTGACTGTCAGGAAACACACTCAAGCGCCCAAAAGTCAAACTGTCGGATTGACTGTCGGCTTGATTTGGCTGCTCATGACGGCGAATGACCGCGCGAATGCGGGCCAGCAATTCTCGAGGCTCAAAAGGTTTTGCGATATAGTCATCAGCACCCATCTCAAGACCCAGCACCCGATCGGTAGTATCACCTTTAGCCGTTAACATGATAATAGGGACTTTATTGGTCATATTGTTTTTGTTGCCACGGATTTTTTGGCAAACCTGCATACCATCCATGTCAGGTAGCATCAAATCTAGGACAACCAAATCGATATCGCGCTCTTTGGTATCTAAAATATCAAGACCTTCTTGCCCAAGACCAGCATGGTGCACATCATAGTAATTCATGGTCAAATAATCGCTGATTAATTCAGCCAAATCTGGATCGTCTTCAATTAACAAAATCTGCTTACTCATGGGTTATCCTTTAGTAATAAATAATATTTAATAATTTTTTTAGTAGCTGCTGTTAAATGACTAATTTTTATAAGTACAAATGAGAATACTTTAAGATAATTATACACATTTGTTTTTAAAAATGACCATTACAAATGTTACTGTCTCTATTTTGCCTAACTTAAGCCTTACCACACAAGATGCGCTTTGTTAATGTTTCTACACAATGTAACTTACTATAATTTCAATAATCATACCTTTCTATATAGATCACAGTTTATGAGATGACTACTTTTTTGCCAGCCGATGTCTTAGGTAGATCTGCTAAACAAATGAGGCTATCGTTACTGATGCCAGCGATAAGATATTGCTCGGTACTAGGTTCGTATTTGATAACCTCTACTGGTTGCTGGGTCAGGCGCTGATCTTGTTTGATGATCCAAACGGTGGCATTTAAGGGCGTTAACGACTGGTAAGGGGGACGTTTTAATACAGCTAGATCGACATTATGTAGCGCTTGTTCAGGAACAATCGTTCCCACTTCTATCTGTCCGTAATCGACACGTCCAGTGACTACCATATCAGGTTTGAGCGTATCGCGATTGGCTTCATCTCTGATGACATGGACATAGACAGACAATTCATTAGGCTTTTCACTGGCCTCTAGTTTACTTACTTGCCCTGCAAACTGTTCTGATAAACCTTTCGCCGTAAAGTTAACCGCTTGTCCAATGGAGAGCTTGGGCTTGGTTTTGATGGGCAATGTGGCAATAAAATTGAGATCCTTGTCATCACTTAAATGCAGAAGCGATGTGCGCTTGTCAACTTGCTGCCCTGTTTCGACGTATAAATTCTCTACACGTCCTGAAAAGCTAGACCGTACAATAATCGGTGGCCCTAAAGCCATCAATGATGCTTTGTCTTGATTGCTCTCAATCTGTTTATTAACGGTATTCTCCTGCATAGGTTTTCTATCTGTGCCGTCATCTGTTGTAGTGCTACCTTGCTCAGTAGATAATCGACGATTTATGATCAGTAAAGGTGCACCTTCTTCTACCCATTGACCTTCTGTTACTAGTACTTCTTGCACAATTGCATCAGTTATAGTAACAAAGCGCGACTGCCGAACAGGTTCAATGACACCTTGCAATCCAAGACTTGGCTGATAGCGCGATGGCTTGATGCTTAAAATATAATCTGCCGCCATATTTACACTATCGGTATCTGCAAAAATGGGCGAGTCTACTTGCTTATTATCTCCGCTAAGTTGGGAATTATTAGATGTTGAGGGAGGTTCACAAGCCATCATAAGTAAGATAGTTAATAATAAGGCACCATTCTTGCAGTACTTAGAAAGTCTTATACTCATTGTCATCAGTCATCATGGTAAACGTGACTTTATTATATAGATAAAAAGTTAAAGGTGCGATAGCTATTGTGCTTCAGAATGCTATATTTATCAAGCATATGGGCGTGACAACGGCAACCAAAACTGTGTAAAAAGACGCAGATATAGGTAGATATTGGCTCGTAATTTTATCGATAAAATTATTGTAAATACCAAGTGTAATAAACAGATGCTGCTTATAAGAGCAAACAACAACCATATAAAGAATGAACAGTTATTTATAGGAAAGTGATAATGGAAAATAATTTTGAAGGTTTAAAAATCATGGTCATCGATGATTCAAAAACCATTCGTCGTACCGCTGAGACCTTGCTGCAAAAAGCGGGGTGCGAAGTAATTACCGCCATTGATGGTTTTGATGCACTCGCAAAGATTGTTGATAACAATCCTGACATCATCTTTGTCGACATTATGATGCCGCGTCTAGATGGCTATCAAACCTGTGCCTTAATCAAAAATAACCCTCATTATGCCAGTACACCTGTCATCATGTTGTCATCAAAAGATGGACTATTTGATAAAGCGCGCGGCCGTATTGTAGGTTCAGATGAGTATTTGACCAAGCCATTTAG
>JARIAA010000231.1 GCA_029264635.1 Psychrobacter sp.
TGATACGAGCCTGATAGTCAAGACCCTCTGACTTCGCCTGCGACTCTTTCATCATGACGACAGCAGCGGCGCCGTCTGAGATCGAGCTGGCATTAGCGGCCGTGATAGTACCTTCTTTGGCAAATGCTGGACGTAGCGTAGGGATACGCTCGGCGTTTGCAAGCCCTGGCTGTTCGTCATTTTCAACGGTTTGCTCGCCTTTACGCGTCTCAAAAGTAACAGGCTCGATCTCATTTTTGAAATGACCGTCTTTAATCGCAGTCAACGCCCGATTGAGCGATTCGATAGCAAACTCATCCATCTGCTCACGCGTGTAGCCTTTTTCGTCGGCCATATCTTGCGCAAACTGACCCATCAGACGGCCTGTTTCTGCATCTTCTAAACCATCTAAAAACATATGGTCTTTGACGTCTTTATGTCCCATACGGTAGCCATCACGCGCGCCTAGCATAAGATAAGGCGCGTTAGTCATCGACTCCATACCACCAGCCACAGCGACATTAATGCTACCAGCTTTAATACCATCGTGTGCCTGCATAACCGCTTTTAGACCTGAACCACAAAGTTTATTGATGGTGATCGCGCCTGTCTTATCAGGCAAACCTGCTTTACGCATTGCTTGACGAGCAGGACCTTGACCTAAACCTGCAGACAAGATACAGCCCATAATCACCTCGTCAACACTATCAATGCTGACGCCTGAACGCTCGACCGCTGCTTTAATAGCGGTAGCACCTAAATCTGTAGCACTGACGTCTTTTAGAGCGCCTTGAAAGCCGCCCATTGGCGTACGAGCACCGTTAATAATGACAATTGCATCGTTAGACATCGTTATTCTACCTTGTTTACTTATTTGAAATTAAAACTCAGTGTTTTGAATGAACACTGTGCCTTACTAATATTTTAATGAAGAATCATGGCTATAATGCGTACCCGACAATCAAAATTCAAGGGGCAGTCGCTTCAATTAACAATCAATCATAAAGACTTATTGTGCCAACTCATCTAAACGGATGCGAACCACTTTATCAGCAACGGCCGCCAGCTTTTCAATTTTTGCAATCGCTTCATTCATCTGGCTCTCAATGACCGGCAGCGTTAATATAATGACAGGTACTTCTCCAAGCTTATGCGCAGGCTTTTGTAAGATGGCATCAATATTAATACCAGCATCACTTAAGATACGGGTGATATCTGCTAATACACCAGGATTGTCATAAGCATGCACGCGAAGATAGTAACCGGTCTTCATCTGCTCTGCCCGTAGTATTGGCGTATCAGAAAGCTGCTCTGGCATAAAGGCCAAATGCGGAACATGATGACTGCGTGAACTATCTTGATCGTTTGCACCTAGTACACGCACCAAATCCATGACATCTGCCATCACAGCGGAGGCGGTAGCACCTGCACCTGCGCCATCACCACAGTAAAGCGTTTGCCCAAGTGGATGTGAGCTGACCAATACAGCGTTTTTCACACCGTTGACATTAGCAAGTAAAGCGTCTTGGGGTATCAGTGTTGGATGTACGCGCAGCTCAATACCTTGATCTTCTTGGTTATTATCTTTGCTATCACGGCGCACGGCAAAACCCAAATGCTTGATACGGTAGCCAAGCTCTTCAGCATAATTGACGTCTTGCAAGGTAATACCAGTAATACCTTCACAATAGACTTTATCGAACTGTAACGGAATACCAAAAGCGATGGACGCCAGTAGCGCAAGCTTATGCGCGGCATCAATGCCTTCGACGTCAAAGGTAGGATCCGCTTCTGCATAACCAAGCTCTTGTGCCTCTGCAAGAACGTCTGCAAACGGACGACCTTTATCGCGCATCTCAGTCATAATAAAGTTGCCCGTACCATTAATGATACCAGCAAGCCAATCTATTTTGTTGGCGGCCAATGCTTCACGCATGACTTTAATAATAGGAATGCCACCAGCAACCGCTGCTTCATAAGCCACGTGTACGTTGTGTGCTTCGGCTAATGCAAAGATTTCATTGCCGTGTTCAGCAAGCAGGGCTTTATTGGCGGTAACCACATGCTTACCATTTTTGATAGCATGTATCATGATGTCTTTGGCAAGGGTTATGCCACCAATAACTTCAATGACAATATCGACATTATCACTAGCCGCTATCGCCATCAAATCATCATTTTGAATAATGGTAGGATCAATATCATCACGCTGGCGGCGCGTACCTACTTCGGTAATAATGATATCGCTTCCGCTACGGCGTTTGAGCTCGGCTAAATTGTCATTGATCAGATTGACTACGCCAGTACCGACGGTACCTAGGCCAAGTATCGCTAGTTTGATGGATTTACTCACAGTATCCTCAGAAATTTAAATGATTGAATAGAAAATAGATGCCGCTTTTTTGTTAGCTTTATTGATATTGCCATAATTATAGCGTCTTATCGTATCATACCGACAAGCACTTGCTGCGTCTACTCAATGCTTATTGAGGTGTGCAACCTTATAACAATCTATGCATCAATTAGCAATCGCAGCTTGCGCCAGTTGTTCTGCTGGCAGATAACCACCAATCTGATTGCCCGATTCGGTAAAAATAGCGGGGGTACCACGTACGCCAAGACGTGCCCCAAGCGCTATCTGTTCTTGTACGGGACTACTACAGCTAGGACTTGATACATTGGCACCTGCTTTAGACTGATTCATAGCAGCCACGCGGTCTTCACTACACCAGATGGCCTCCATTTTTGGAATACTTCCCTCACTGCGCGGCCATGCCAAATAACGCACTTCAATCCCTAATCCATTAATCTCATCTATCTCCTCGTGTAGCTTAGTGCAGTAAGGGCAATCTGCATCGGTAAAGGAATAAACAACGGATTTGGTGGCGCCCTTTGCTGGGTAAATAATCATATCTTTTTTGTCTACGGCTTTAAGCGCCTCTTGCGCCGTACGAGCAACTAATGCACCGCTAATATCGACAGGCTCACCTTCACCAACAGAGATAATCTGTCCTTGAATGATGTGCGTACCTGACTTATCTGTGAAAAATGCTGGCAGACCCTCAGCTGTCACCCAGTAAATACCTTCCATATCTGTCGCTACTGCTGAGACAATATTTTCTTCAATACCAGATGAGGTTAAATTCTTTTGTAATGCTTTGACAACAGATGCATCACTATCAGCGCCAGCAACAAGTGTAGCAGAGCCTTTGACGCTACTTGACTGGGTGCTACCAACAGTATTATTAGTAGCATCAGCACTATTGTTGGAGCAGCCTGCTACAACGATTAATAATAATGCGCTCATCATGGCATGTGAAAGCTTATTGCAAGCAAACTTATCGGTGGGGTTTTTGTTAGTAGAAATAAAACGTAAGGACATGGGGTATTTCCTATAGGCAGGCGTGCCTAATCATGAAGTTTTATGAGTAGTCAGTCATAAATAAAAATAAATGCTCGTATATTAACATATTTTCATAAATCGCAGCCAAAATCTCAATTAGTGTTGAATGAAATAGATGGTCTAAGCATTAATAAAAAAGTAAGATAAGCTACATTCTTACTATTTTATCTATTGTTATAGCTAAGTAGGCTACAGTAGATAGCATTATTATCAATTTATTGAGTTGTCACTTAGTTATGTTGAGTATTTATTCTACTGAGCATACTAAGCAATTTTATCCCTCATTTATTTAAGCGATTTTACGCTAAGGAAAGAGCATGGCAGGTGCCAGTTTATTAACCCTACTTGATGATATCAGTGTGATATTAGATGACGTGTCAGTTATGACCAAAGTAGCCGCCAAAAAAACCGATGGCGTATTGGGTGACGACCTTGCGCTTAATGCTGAGCAAGTCACGGGCGTCAAAGCCAATCGCGAGCTGCCAGTCGTTTGGGCCGTCGCAAAAGGCTCTTTTGTTAATAAACTCATTTTAGTACCAGCTGCGATACTTATCAGCGCTATTTATCCGCCTTTAATCACATTCTTGTTGATGTGCGGTGGGCTATTTTTGGTTTATGAAGGCGCTGAAAAAGTCATACATCGATTTTGGCCACATGCCCTGCCTCATGATGAAGAACAAAATGCGCGTCGGCAAGCCAATGCGGACGAAACAGTAGATTTGGTGGCGTTTGAAAAAACAAAAATTAAAGGGGCAGTACGTACAGACTTTATTTTATCAGCAGAGATTATTGTGATTGCACTAGGAGCTACGGCAAGCGCAACCTTACTACAGCGCAGTTTGGTGCTCTCTATTCTCGCCATCGGCATCACTGTTGGCATCTATGGCTTGGTAGCAGGCATCGTTAAAATAGACGATCTTGGTCTACACATGATGGAGAAAGAAGGAGAATTTACACAAAAAGTAGGTAAGGTTCTATTCACTGCTGCGCCTAAACTAATGAAGTTTTTGTCCATTGCTGGCACGTTGGCGATGTTCTTAGTCGGTGGCGGTATTTTAGTGCATGGTATCAATTTTTTGCATCATGAAGTAGAAGATATTGCGCATCTCACGGGAGTCTTTGAAAGCTTTACTACAGCGCTGTTAAACGCCGTTATCGGTTTTATAATTGGAGCAATAATCGTCGCTATTTTTACCGTTATTAAT
>JARIAA010000244.1 GCA_029264635.1 Psychrobacter sp.
TATCATTTACGAATCATTATTCGTAACTTGAATAGACATACCGATTTGATTGGCGAGCTCTGCAAATCCTGGGAAACTAGTATTGACGGTTTCAACCCCTTCAATGGCAATCTGCTTTGAGGCACGTAGACTGGCAACGGCAAAGCTCATGGCAATACGATGATCATGGTGTGATGTGATATGCCCGCCACCAAAGACAGGCTGGCTATTTGTTACTTCGCCATTTCGACTTTGAATACCTAGCCCTTTGATAATCAAACCGTCCTCAGTAACCGTACAATCAACACCAAGGGTTTGTAGCCCTTCTGCCATCACGGCAATGCGATCGGACTCTTTCACGCGTAACTCTTTTGCACCCGTCAGCACTGTACGACCTTGAGCGCAGCTGGCAGCGATGAAAAGTACTGGAAACTCATCAATGGCGAGTGGCACAAGATACTCTGGTATCTCAATACCGACTAAGTTTGAACCACGAATAGTGATATCAGCCACCGGTTCACCGCCCACATGGGTCTCATTACTCAAGCTGATATCAGCTTGCATAAGCTTTAAGATATCGATAATACCCGTACGCGTAGGATTAATACCCACTTGCGTTAAGGTCAGCTCGCTACCTTGGCTGATAGCAGCGGCCACCATAAAGAAAGCGGCAGATGAGATGTCAGCAGGGACAGCGATATCACCGCCTATGAGCTTGCCGCCGCCTTCAACACTAATACGATTGCCATCGACAGTTACAGGGTAACCAAAAGCTGACAACATACGCTCGGTATGGTCACGGCTAACTTCAGGCTGAGTGACGATCGTTGTACCCTCGCTCCACAATCCTGCTAATAGTAAGCAAGACTTGACCTGTGCAGACGCGACTGGCATATCATATTCAATACCTTGAAGTGGCTTGCCGACATTATCGCGGCCCGTAATACTTAGCGGCGCTGTGCCACTATGCCCCGTGCTTTGAATGACGGCACCCATCTCTCTAAGGGGTGCTGCGACACGCTCCATTGGACGCTTATTTAAGCTGGTATCACCGATTAGCACACTATCAAACGCTTGGGCGGCTAAAATACCCGATAGCAGGCGCATACTGGTGCCTGAATTACCCATATAAAGCGGCGTTTTGCTCGGTTTTAAGCCGTGCATACCAACGCCATGAATAATCAGCTTACCCTTATCAGGGCCTTCAATCGTCACGCCCATATCACGAAACGCCTGCAAGGTCGCAAGCGCATCTTCACCTTCCAAAAATCCTGTGACATTGGTCACGCCCGTTGCAAGGCTACCGAGCATGATACTGCGATGGGAGATAGATTTATCACCAGGGATAGCAATCGTGCCTGTGACGGTGTTACTGGGAGAAATAAGGTAAGAAGCTGACATAACAGAGGTATCCGTATAAGGGGTGCTGGCTAACATATGGCCAAAATGTCGCCGTGCGGCTTGCGCGCGGCCCAAAAGTCCCATCAGGGCAGTTGAATCTTTATCAATAATAAGTTGGCGTATATCCTGTAGATAGGCGCTGTACTCATCAAGGGCGCTCACAATCGCGCTTTGATTAGCAAAAAATATATCGTGCCACATCTTAGGGTCGCTGGCAGCAATGCGAGTAAAGTCGCGAAAGCCGCCAGCTGCGTAGCGAAACATATCTAGATTATCATCATGACTTGCCAATTGTTCAACCAAATTAAAGGCGAGCAAATGGGGCAAATGACTGGTATGTGCCAATATCGTATCATGATGCGCGGCATCCATGGCCATGACTTTAGCTCCTACCGCTTCCCATAACTGACGTAGCCTAACAATCGCAGTAAGAGTCGTCGTTGGTAGCTCACAGATAATCACGCTATGATTGACAAATAAATTGGCGCGCCTGGCATGATACCCCGAATTTTCGGCACCAGCAATCGGATGGGCAGGCACAAGACCTGTAGGCAGTATTGTAAATACAGTTTTAGCAGCCTCGATGATATTGACTTTGGTACTGCACACATCGGTAATGATGCAATCTGTGGCAAGCTGACCGCTATCCATTGCGTTTTTGATATCAGTAAATACTGCTTGTACCGCCTGTACTGGTACGGCAATGATTATCAAATCACTACCATTTACTACGTCACCTAATACTGCACTACCCGCATCAAGCAATCCCTGCTGAATAGCTTCCTCTAAACTTGGCGCATGCCGATCGACTGCCACCAAACGCTCACTGAGACCATTGTCCTTAATCGCCTGCGCAAGGCTGGCACCGATTAGCCCTAGACCAATCACGCAAACTTGCTTAAATAAGCTTGAGTGATTATTTAAAAGCTGTTGCTTATTATTTTTTTGCTGGTTTTGTTGAGAACTCACAGTGTATCTCGTTGCACAACCCACTTTATATCCCTACGTCGTAAAACATCGGTCTACATTGGCATGATAAAAAGTGGGTAAGTAAAAAATGACGGTCAGAGCAATGTTTGCTGAGGCTTATTTAATCATTACTTAATATGGATCGTAACGTATCAATGAGGCGCATATTGTCTTCTGCCACACCAACGGTAACACGTAACCATCCGCTCAGCCCGTAGCCTGCCAGCGGACGGACAATGACGCCCTGCTCAAGGAGTGCTTGATAAACAGCAGGGGCATCCTCAATCTCAACCATCATAAAGTTAGCGTGCGACTTAATAAACGCTAATCCCAATGCATCGAACTGCTTCTCAAGCCAGCGTCTTTGTTCTTGATTGGTTTGACGTACCTCTGCAATAAAAGCTTGATCAGCAAGGGCTGCAGCAGCAGCAGCAAGCGCTATACGGCTGACGTTAAATGGTTGACGAATGCGGTTAAGTAGATCAGCAACGTTCGCTGAGCTCAGTGCATAGCCCACACGCAGACCTGCTAAGCCATATGCTTTAGAAAAGGTGCGCACAATCACCACGTTATCGAACTCATCTAATAACGCACGGTTATTACTGTCGGGACTATACTCGATATAGGCTTCATCTAATACTACCAACACCGAGCTTGGGATACTTGCAACAAACGTACGCAGCTCTTTATGCGCAAGCTGCGTCCCTGTTGGATTGTTTGGATTGGCAATAAAAACCAGCTTGGTATTGCGATTATCTTCTACTGCCTGACGCATAGCATGTAAATCATGACCAAAGCGATGCGCGGGCACTTCTACGCCTGTCGCCCCTTGCATTTTTGTCACCATAGGATAGACGATAAAACCATACTGACTATAAATCACTGCATCTTTTGCACTGACAAAAGTGCGTGCCAAGATATCAAGCAAATCATCGGAGCCATTGCCCAGTGTAATCTGCTCTACCGCAATATTATTAAAGTCAGCCAATGCTTGCTTTAGATAATAGCCGTTACCATCTGGATAACGTGCTAGATTTCCTAACTGCTCAGTAATCGCTAAGGTTACGTAGGGCGAGCAGCCCATTGAATTCTCGTTGCTTGCCAGTTTTACCACATCAGAGACGCCATATTCACGAGTCAATTCTTCAACAGGCTTACCAGTTTGATAGGGCACTAGCTCTAAAATACTGTCATAAGCGGGCGTTAACGGTGACAAGTCCAACTTTATCGATGTCGTAGACGGCATGTTTTATCCTTAGAGGTAATAACCCATTTTTTATAAAAATTTATGATTCGTCATTATTATGAAAGATTAATAATGATCATTTTATTTACATATTATTTGATCAATATATAAGCCGTTATAGCACCGCTTTTGGGTATGAGCCTAATACTCGCACATCTTTTACTAACGGACGAATATCAGCAATGGCGGCACTGACATTTGGATCTTGAATATGACCATCCATATCAATAAAGAAGACATACGCCCATTTATTAGGACGCTCAGGACGGGTCTCAATGCTGGTCATCGACACCCCATGATAGGATAGTGGCTTAAGAATTTCGATCAATGCACCAGCTTTATCATGCGCTGAGACCACGATAGAAGTTTTGTCTTGCCCTGATGGCGCAATAGCTTCATGCCCAATGATTAAGAAGCGCGTGGTATTACTAGGATTGTCTTCGATATTTGAGTAAAGCTTATGCAAATCATACTCGGCAGCAGCCACGTCCCCTGCAATGGCAGCTGAATGCCACTCGTTTTTGAGACGACGAGCAGCCTCGCCATTACTCGATACCGCGACGCGCTCAACATTAGGGAAGTTGACATCAAGCCAATGTCGGCACTGCGCAAGCGACTGCTGATGCGAATAAATACGGCTAAGACCATCCACTTTGGTATGCTCAGCGACTAAGAAGTTTTGATGAATAGGCAGCTCAACCTCACCAATTATCTTGAGACTTGAAGATAAAAAACCATCTAAGGTATGATTGACCACCCCTTCTGAGGAATTTTCAACAGGCACGACACCATACATCGCAGTCCCCGCCTCGACTTCACGAAACACATCGGTAATGGTCGTCATCGGTACTGTATCAGCCGCTTTACCAAAATGCTTTAGCGCAGCAGCGTGAGTAAAGGTGCCAACAGGCCCCAAAAAAGCGATGCGCTGCGGTGCTTCTAAGTCCAAGCACACAGACATAATTTCGCGAAATAAACGCGCCATTTTTTCGTCAGCGATAGGACCTGTATTACGCGCCATCACAGCTTTTAAAACTTGTGCTTCACGTTCAGGGCGATAGAAAATAGGGTTTTTATCAGTGGTAACCCCACTTTTTGCCACGTGCTCTTTTTTAACGGCTGCCACTTGCTGAGCCAGCTTGGCGCGGTCGTTGATCAGCGTATGAATCTCACAATCTACCGCATCAATCTTTTGACGCAGATGATTTAAAAACGCTTGATCAGTCGAAGCATCATTTGCACCTAAAGCAGCTGGGTTGACGTTGTCTATGTTTTGCTCTGATGACTGCTCACTCATTACCGCCCATCCTTTTTATCACTCATGTCTTAAATGCTAACAAATTTAGCATATTAGCACTATCTTAAAAGCCATTTTCTATCTTTTGCCTATTTTTATTGCCTTATCATATTTAAGATAATTCATAGAAAACTTATCATGATATGAATGACTGTCAGCAAATTTAACAGGCACTCAGGCAACCGTCCCTACTATAGCAAAAACCATGCGTAGTGCCCATGCGTAAATAAAGTTAATGATGCAAATTATGCTAAGCCGCAGGTTTTTAAGCAAAACCCTCCTACAGAACCGCTTAAAATTGCCTGTCAGACAAAATTGCTGCGCAAACTATGCTACAGTTTCATATTAGATTAGGGTTGTGTCGCTTTTAAGCGCACAGTCACCGTTAAACGTTTTTATAAGGATGCATGATGAGCGCATTACAACAACTTCACACTATGACCACCATTGTCGCCGATACAGGCGACCTATCTGCCATTGCGCGACTAAAACCTATCGATGCGACCACCAATCCAAGCCTAATTACCAAAGCCCTTATTCACCCCGACAACCAAGCCATGCTATCAGAAACCATGAGTCGCCATCAGGGTAATGTAGACACTGTCATTGATGAGCTGACTATTCAAAGTGGCTGCAATATCTGGGAGTTAATCGAAGGCCGCGTGTCTACAGAGGTCGATGCGCGCTTGTCTTACGATACAAAAGCGACCATCGATAAAGCGCTTGAATTTATTGACGCCTATCAAAAAGCGGGCGTTGATTCTGAGCGGGTACTGATTAAGATGGCGGCTACATGGCAAGGGATTGAAGCGGCACGTTACCTAGAAACTCAAAACATTCACTGTAATTTAACCCTGTTATTTGGCCAACATCAAGCCGTTGCCTGCGCGGATGCAGGCGTGACCCTCATCTCACCATTCGTTGGACGCATTTTAGATTGGCAAAAGCGCCAGCAAAGTCGTCAAAACGTGCCTGTCTCTGAGGACATGGGTGTACAGTCGGTGAAGCTGATTTATCAATATTTTAAGCAGCATTGCTATGCCACACAAGTCATGGGTGCAAGCTTTCGCTCGGTTGAACAGATATTGGCACTGGCAGGTTGCGACTTATTAACGATTGCCCCTGATTTGATTGATGAGTTGGCGATGATGGAGATCGATGTCACGCGCCAGCTGTCACCTAGTATGTCGATGGATTTGGCTGCTATGAAAAAGGTAAGCTTAACGCAAGAAGAGTTTAGCAACGCCTATCAACAAGATAAAGTCACACAAAACTTATTACCAAAAGGGATTGATGGTTTTATTGGCGCGCGTGATGAGCTAGCAAAAGCGTTGGCGGCTATGCGAGACTAGAGTTGAATTAAAAAAGCGCCCTAACTTTAAATTAGGACGCTTTTTATGGTTAGAAGCTGCAAGCATCAAGCGCTAGGCACTGTACCACCGTGCGCGGTAATCCAGTTACGCATCTGCTCAATCTCAGCTTTTTGCGCATCGATAATCTCTTGCGCAAGCTGACGCATCTCTTCATTTTTACCATATTTAAGCTGCACCTCTGCCATGTCTACTGCGCCTACATGATGCGGGAGCATCCCACGAGCAAAGGCCATATCAGGATCAGGATCTGCGATACCGAGCATCATCTCTCCATGCATGGCATCCATACCCTCAGCATAGGCTTGTTGCACCGCTTTGGTATCGGTAGTGGGTTCAGCGGCATCAGGATTATTGGCAAGCCACGTTTGCATCTGTTCAATCTCAGCTTTTTGCGCGTCGATAATCTCTTGCGCAAGCTTAAGCATCTCTTCATCTTTACCATACTTAAGCTGTATCTCTGCCATGTCAACAGCGCCAATATGATGACCCAACATTCCATGAGCAAACGCTGCATCAGGATCATTATAGTTCATGCCAACCATCATCTCCTCATGCATCTTATTCATAGAACCTGGGGAGCTGATGGTGTAAATCCAGGCTAAGTGCAGGAGGAGACTAATGGCCCAGTCCAACAGTCAGGTAGAGTGGAACAAATTCTTCATTCCTCCTCTCTTTGTTCTCTTCAGGTCCTTAATGGGCCCTGAATGATGCCAACTCACATTGGGGAGGGCAGTCTGCTTTACTGAGTCCATGAGTCCATAGATTCAAATGCTAACTTCCTCTGGAAATACTCTCTCAGACAAACCTAGAAATAATGTTTAGCCCAATATCTGGGAACC
>JARIAA010000150.1 GCA_029264635.1 Psychrobacter sp.
ACAGACGCTTTTTTATTGGTTTTAAAGTGGCGTATAGCTTAACTATATTTATACTACCGGTCGCATGATTTGATACACATTACTCAAATCATAAACGCGATAGCGCGCAGGCTCGCGGCGACTCTCACCAGCATAGCTTAATATCAAGGCTTGTTTAGCGGACTCATCAACCCAGCCAACAAACAATCCGCTATGCTCAATACCGTTATAGCCATGATTGATATAATAGAGCCAATCACCGACTTCAATATCATGGCTGTCGGCATAAGGACCTTGCCTGTATACTCCTTTATGAATGGTATCACGTGCTACCCCAGCACGCTTAAACACCTCGTTAAGATAATCCCAGCAGCCACCTTGAATAATGGTGCGCTCGTTGAGTGCCATCTTGCGCGCTGTACTAATGACTTCGCGGGCAGCCGTACTGCTTTGACTTTCAGCGTTACTTAGCAGCGGCAAATACGCACTATCGACATTATCATAATTTCCTGATAAAAACGCGGGCAGAGCCGTTGGCATTTGGCGCTGCATGTCAGGATAGCGATAAGAGGTATTGATCGCAGCCGTGTTTTGAGAACGCTGATTATAATCATACGTATTGGCAGGCGGTTGAATCGTATTCTTGGCAGTTGCATAGTTGGTGCGCGAGCGCTGAATAGTAGAGCGTGTGCTAATTTTGGCGCTAGGTACTGATACGGCACTCTCAGGCTGAGTTGATTTTTGGGCGATAAGCGCGCTCATGCTATCAGCATTGACGTAACTTATGCTACTGATAAACATCAACAGCGTTACAATAGATGCATTTTTTATAAAGATACTTTTTATAGGACTGTATACGGTAAATGGCACTTTATCTGAGTGAATCATCGACAATAGCGGCATGACCTGCTCCTTTCAAGACAGCAACGAAGTTTTTAACGAGGGTAAAACATGAGTGTCTAGTTATAAACTATTTAGGGAGGCTGCTGCAAGCTTTATTCGACATTTGTGAATGACAAAAGGTACAAGAATTAAGATAAAAGGAGAAATAGAAAAGGCCGATAAAGAGAAAGCCATCTATTAAAAATGGCTTTTTGATCTAAAAATTTTGGTCTAAAAAACAGTTATTTAAAAATTTAGTCGTCATTTATTTTAATAGTAACATGGCGCTTACCCATCGCTTGACCTTCTAAGATGGCTTTGGTCGCTTGTGCCTCTTGAAGAGTATCAAAACCACTAATATGATATTTGCGCAGGTTATCAGCATCAACGATCTGTAACTGCTCGCCGAACAAAGTCACCTTGTCGCCTTTATTTAAAGTGATCTGCTCGCGGCGACCTTGGTTATCATGTACCAGCTCACCGACACGCACCCATAAGATGCCGCTATTAATGTTGCCACTCATGGCTTTTTTACGCTGTTGCCGCTGTCGATTAAAGAAAAAACTACCAATAATGAGCAGAGCAAGCGCGCCAATAGCTAGGCGCTCTGGCAATAAGCTCATCGCCAGCGCTACGGCAACAGCGCCTACCAATAATGCCGAGCCGAACCAAAATAGTCCATTATCACCTGCTGGTGGCGGGTCTTGTAAGGTAATCTTGGCACCGTCATCGGTCAGCTTTAACATGCTTTAGTACCTATCGCTTGCTATTTGTTGATGAATAAAACAAATAGCTATTTATAGTGCCGCTATTTGCTAAATCTTGGCAAACAGCTACCAACCCAGTGCCGTTTGCTGCATTTTAATAAGCTCGGTGATACCCTTTTCGGCAAGGATGAGCATGGCGTCTGCTTGAGCGCGAGTAAACGGCTTTTCTTCAGCAGTGCCTTGTAGCTCAATAAACTCACCCTTTTGGGTCATGACTACATTCAGATCCGTGTCACAGCTGGCATCTTCTTCGTAATTTAGATCTAGATAAGCTTCGCCATCTTTTATGCCGACAGAGACCGCAGCGACCAAACCAATCAGTGGATCAGCTTTTAGTTTTTTGGTCTTTTGAATGCTCTCTAGCGCATCAATCAAAGCAATAGCAGCTCCAGTCACGCTAGCCGTACGCGTGCCACCATCCGCTTGCAGGACATCACAATCAAGATAAATGGTATTCTCACCCAGCTTACTAAGATCAATCATCGCACGTAGGCTACGACCGATCAGACGCTGAATTTCTTGAGTGCGACCGGACTGCTTACCGCGAGCCGCTTCACGCTGATTACGAGTATTGGTCGCGCGCGGCAGCATGCCATATTCAGCCGTGATCCAGCCTTTGCCTTTACCTTTAAGCCAGCGCGGGACGCCAGATTCAACGCTCGCTGTACACAATACTTTGGTATCGCCAAAGCTGACCAACACGGATCCTTCAGCATGCTTGGTATAGTGGCGCTCAAAGCTTATCGAGCGAAGTTGATCAAGCTCACGGTTATCGGTACGCATAAAGTTTCCTAGTACGATGTTATAAAAATAGGGATATAAAAAAGTAAGGGTCTGCTAGTAACGTTTTTAATCACTGACTTTTTACTTCTTCAATGTCTTATAGTGAATAAAAAACGCTCTTATAAAAAGCTCTCACGAACTATAACAGACCTAAATCTTGGGATATCCTAACGTGACAACCACGCAATAGCAATATAAGTCCTTATTATTGCGTGGTAATTTTAATAAAAACCTATAGGCAAATAAAGATATAACCAAATGAAACTATAGTCAAATGAAAGCAAAAGCCAGATAACCTGACTTATCTTTATTCTGCTTTTTCATTTTTAGTACCAATAGTAAGATTATTCTAATCCTTCCATCTTACGCAATTCTTTACGCAGTATTTTACCCACGTTCGATTTTGGTAGCTCATCAACGAACTGGATATGGCGCGGACGCTTATAACCTGTCAACTGCTTTTTGCCAAAGTCGAGCAGCTCTTTTTCGGTAACCTTACCTTTTTTGACGACGAACAGCTTAGGATCCTCACCGCGCTCATCACTTGGTATGCCAATCGCACCGCACTCTACAATTGCAGGATGCTCGCTCATGGCCTCTTCAATCTCGTTCGGATAGACGTTGAAGCCTGAGACGATAATCATGTCTTTTTTACGGTCCACAATTTTGATGAAGCCTTTTTCGTCCATAATACCGATGTCACCGGTTTTTAGATAACCCGTTGCCGTAAAAGTCTCAGCGGTCTCATCAGGACGGTTTTGGTAGCCGATCATGACTTGCGGGCCCTTGACACAAATCTCGCCGCGCTCACCGATGGCGACTTCGTTTTCTTCTTCGTCAATTAAGACGATATCGGTACTCGATGCTGGAATACCAATCTTGCCGGTAAACTCTGCAATCGTCATAGGATTAAAAGCAACTACTGGAGAGGTTTCAGACAAACCATAACCCTCTACAATAGGCAGACCTGTAATCTTGTGCCACTCTTTTGCCACACTTGGCAATACAGACATACCGCCGCCAATAGCCGCTTTGAGATTTGAGAAATCCAATTTAGCAAAGCTATCTTTATGTACTAAGCCATTAAATAAGGTATTCACAGCTGGAATAAATGAGGGCTTATATTTGTCCATCTCTTTAATGAGACCGTCTAAATCACGCGGATTAGGAATCAATAAACCTGCAAAGCCTTGGTACATCCCGTACATGCCGCAGACCATAAACGAGAATACATGGTATAACGGTAAAGCCGTCAAAATCACATCATCGCTACTGATATCATCTTCAAAAGCACTATTAATAAGTACGTTAATTTGTAGCATATTAGCCACTAAATTACCGTGAGATAGCATAGCGCCT
This sequence comes from Psychrobacter sp., assembly GCA_029264635.1. Taxonomy (GTDB): domain Bacteria; phylum Pseudomonadota; class Gammaproteobacteria; order Pseudomonadales; family Moraxellaceae; genus Psychrobacter. Next base: position 3,771 of record JARIAA010000150.1, read on the forward strand.
TTAGCGACACCCGTCGTACCGCCCGTATATTGTAATAACGCCACATCGTTGAGCGCCAAATCAGGACGCTGATATTTACTTGCTGATACGGCCCCTAGCGCCTGCTTAAAGCTTGTACTATTTGGCAAATTGTAAGAGGGAATCATTTTTTTGATATGGCGCGCGACTAGGTTTACGACCGTCCCTTTAACTGAGCCTAGCATATCACCTAGCTTACAGACAATGACATGCTCAACTTGGCCTTTATCTTCTGCATCTTGGTAGGTTTTAGCAAAATTTTCAACGATAAATAGCGCTTTTGCTCCGCTGTCATGGAGCTGATGGGATAGCTCGCGGCTGGTATATAGCGGATTGACGTTGACCAACACCATGCCTGCACGAATAATCCCAAGCATAACGATAGGATACTGCAAAATATTGGGCATCATAATCCCAACTTTATCACCTTTCACCAATCCTAATGATTGCAAGTAGCTTGCGATTTGACGACTGTATAAATCCAACTGCTTAAAGGTAATCGACGCACCCATACAAATATAAGCGGTTTTTTGCCCATAACGACGAAAATTACGCTCGAACACTTCAAGCAAAGAGGTCTCATCATCTGGCATATCAATAGTCGCATCGATACCATAACGCTCATAAGCATCAAGCCATGGTCTATTGCTTGGAATAGTGGGCATCGTTGGGAAGGCGTCCATAACTGCCTCATCATTAGAGGTGGGATCGCCATTAGAGTTAGCAAGCTTAGGGTCTGGCGTTTTTTTATGAGTACGGTTGTTGGCATTGTCAGTCATAATTTTTCCTAAATACTACAATCAAAGACGTAGCGTAATCTAATGATAGGGATACTGGCACTAATAACTTGAGTGGTCGACGATATCTTAATGATATATAACGTTTCTAAACACCTTTATATGCTGCTACTTAATTATCTTAGTAAGTCAAAATGCTCAATGATATCTAATACCTTTCACTCTATTACATGCGCCCGTACTATAACAGTTTTGACAAAAAGTCTCTATAAAACCCTGTCAATAGAACGTTGTAAACTGTGAATAAGATACCGCTTGTCTCAATGATTTATTCTAAATAGCTATCAATATTTATTAAAGGTTGACCATAAAAAATGATAAAACCGCAGAGAAGCGGCTTTATCATTATGGGTATTAATAAAGTCTTTTAAGGTGAGATTGCTAACTGATAAGTAACCACTAAAATCTTTATTATTAAGCTAAATATTTAAAGACGTAATCCTAAGAAGCGTGGTTTTTTTCCTCAAGCTTACGCAAATCTTTATGCAAGATTTTACCCACATTTGATTTGGGTAGCTCATCGATAAATTCGACATGACGCGGGCGCTTGTAGCCAGTCAAATTTTCTTTGGCATAAGCAATGACGTCCTCTTTAGTAAGGCTATTATCTTGGCGGACAACGAATATTTTTGGCACCTCGCCGCTATTATCATCCTCAATACCGATGACACCGCACTCTAGAATTTTTGGATGACCTGCCATGACTTCTTCGACTTCATTAGGATAAACGTTAAAGCCTGAAACCAAAATCATATTCTTTTTACGATCGACGATGGTCACATAACCGTCATCTTCCATAATACCGATATCGCCGGTACGGAAGAAACCATCTGCGGTCATGACCTCGTTGGTCGCATCTTCGCGTTTCCAGTAACCTTTCATGACCTGCGGACCGCGCACACTAATCTCACCGCGCTCACCCAAAGCGACCTCATTACCCTCATCATCTAAAATAGCCACATCCGTGCTTGGCATGGGTACACCAATAGTGCCACTAAATGTATCAACGCCTACAGGATTCGCCGTTGCAACAGGTGCAGTTTCAGACAAACCATAACCTTGCGAGATAATGTTGGTTGTCACCTGACGCCATTTTTCTGCTGTTGAGGACAGTACCGCCATGCCGCCGCCCATCGACATACGCAGTTTGCTATGATACATCGCTTTAAATTCTTCATTGTTAGCTAGCGCGTTAAATAGTGTGTTTACGGCTGGGAAGAAAGCAGGCGGATTTTTCTTGTAGGCTTTCATCAGGCTATCGAGATCACGCGGATTGGGCACCAACAGCCCAATACAACCCCGATAAATGCCAAACATGCCGCAGACGGTAAAGGAGAAAATATGATAGAGCGGTAAAGCGGTCATAATCACTGGCTGCTCGCCAGTGCCTTCAAACTCTGCAAAACCGTCACCCAAAAAGGTATTGCACTGAATCAGGTTTGCCACTAGATTTTTATGCGTCAACATAGCACCTTTTGCAACCCCAGTAGTACCACCGGTATACTGTAGCACGGCGACATCTTCAAGGCCGATGTCTGTAGGGCGTTTATACTTCTTAGGGTTTGCTTTTTTAAGCATAGATTTAAAACTGACACTACCTGCAATCTTATAATCTGGCACCATTTTTTTCACATGGCGGACGACCGTATTGACCATAAGGCCTTTGAGCGTCCCCATCATATCGCCCATACCCGTAATAACGACATGATCAACCACTTGACGACCAATATCTTGATAGGTTTTGGCAAAATTTTCGACTAAAATGAGCGCTTTGGCCTCAGAATCTATGAGCTGGTGCTCAAGCTCTTTGGTCGTATACAGAGGGTTGACATTGACTAAGGTCAACCCTGCTCGCAGTACGCCAATGACCGCTATAGGTAGCTGCAAAATATTGGGCATCATGACAGCGACTTTATCGCCTTTCACCAGTCCAAGTGACTGCAAATAAGCGGCAACTTTGCGACTATATAAATCAACTTCTTTAAAACTTAGCTGCGATCCCATGCAAATAAAAGCAGTTTTGTTGCCATATTTGCCAAAGCTGTCTTCAACAATATCGATCAGTGACGTGTTTTCGGCAGGCATGTCGATATCGTAATTGATACCTAGCGCTTCATAGGTTTTGAGCCAAACTTTATCATCACGACGAGTTAGATGCACCTGGTCTTGATTTTCCATAATCTTACTGCTCCTAATAATAATACTTTTGCATCAGCCACTATAATCTACCTATAAAAATCGGCATACACGCCAACCATTGCTATGAATGGTGAATTTGGTATGTTAGGTAGCACTATAATAGATGGACAATATAGCGTTGAATAAACCTTTGTTCTTTAACATACACACTTTGTATAAACTACTCAATATAAAATATTGATGCTTGAGTTCGCAAAGAGACTTGACGTCTATAATCTATACAAAAATCAATTATTTAACTAAATAAATAAGCATTGTTTTGTCATTCCTTACGCTTGATATGGCCTTTATTACGCTTGTTAGTACTTGCTATTTCTTATGGTCTTTGATGCCATATTCGTACCTATAAGCACGTCATGGCTTGTCGTCTATTCTAGTTTATACCTTTTTAATTGATGCAATATCCTTTACGATAGCGCTATCTTATTTTTATATTCATTACGCCCGTTTAATATGGCGCGGCACATAATATGCATCCCCATATAGACCATACTAATTAAAAACTTAAAAGCGAAACCTACTCTATGTCCGATGTTATTGATCATACAATTGACTCTATTATTCCAAGTGAACCAATGGACACCCGCTCCGTTGCGGAGTTCACCGAACAAGCCTATCTCAACTACGCCATGTACGTCATCATGGATCGGGCGCTGCCTAATATCGCTGACGGCTTAAAGCCTGTACAGCGCCGTATCATTTATGCGATGAGTGAGCTGGGTCTAAAATCGACGGCGAAAGCCAAAAAGTCAGCGCGTACCGTCGGTGACGTCTTGGGTAAATACCATCCGCATGGTGACAGCGCCTGTTATGAAGCGATGGTACTCATGGCGCAGCCGTTTAGTTATCGCTATCCGCTCATCACGGGTCAAGGCAACTGGGGTAGCCCTGATGATCCCAAATCCTTTGCTGCCATGCGTTATACTGAAGCTAAAATGTCTGCTTATGCCAATACGCTACTTGCGGAGTTGGGTCAAGGCACGGTCGATTGGCATGATAGCTTTGATGGCACCATGCAAGAACCAACTACCCTACCTGCACGCCTGCCCAATATCTTATTAAATGGTACGACTGGTATTGCGGTCGGTATGGCAACTGATATCCCGCCGCACAACCTAAATGAAGTTGTACGCGCGGCGATTCGTCTACTAAAAAACCCTGAGCTATCGGTTAAGCAGCTCACACAATCGATACCTGCGCCTGATTTGCCAACCCCTGCCGAAATTATTACCAGCAAAAAAGATTTGCAAGCAATGTATGAAAGTGGCCGCGGCAGTTATAAAATGCGCGCCACCTATCATATCGATAGCAAAGAGAAAAACCTTGTCATCATCGACGCGCTGCCTTACCAGGTCTCAGGCAATAAGATCCAAGAGCAAATCGCTAAGCTCATGGTGGATAAAAAGCTGCCTTGGGTCACCGATATCCATGACGAATCAGATCACTAAAATGCTTGCCGTATCGTGCTTGAGTTACGCTCGACGCGCGTCGATGTCTATCGCGTGATGAGTCATTTGTTTGCCAGTACTGACCTTGAGAGCAATTACCGCGTCAATATGAATATGATTGGCCTAAATGGTAAGCCGCAGGTCAAAAACCTCAAAGAAATATTAGAAGAGTGGCTCATTTGTCGCCGCTCAGTGGTCACGCGTCGTCTACAATATCGCCTCGATAAAATCGATAAGCGCTTGCATATCCTCGCAGGCTTATTGATTGCCTATCTCAATATCGATGAAGTCATTCGTATCATTCGTGAAGAAGACGAGCCAAAATTATCATTAATGCAAGGCTATGATCTAACTGAGATACAAGCCAATGCTATTTTGGACATTCGCCTGCGTCAATTGGCTAAACTCGAAGAGATTGAGCTACGTCGCGAGCAGGACGAGCTGGCCGCTGAGCGCGCTATTATTCAAGAGTACTTGAATAATCCAGATAGCCTGACAGGATTAATCATCGATGAGCTGAATGAAGACATGAAAGCACATGGTGACAATCGCATGTCGCCACTAGCAGATCGCGAGGAGGCGCAAGCGTTAAAAGAGTCGGATCTCGTACCAAGCGAACCTATCACTGCCATCTTATCGAAAGCAGGTTGGATACGCGCCGCCAAAGGCCATGACGTTGATGCCGCTGGCATGACCTATCGCTCAGGTGATAGTTATCAGGCGCACGTGCGCGGTAAATCTAATGAGAAAATCTATGTGCTTGACAGTACGGGGCGCAGCTATAGCATCGACGCGCATAACTTAGCTTCTGCCCGTGGTCAAGGTGATCCGCTCACAAGCGTGCTAAAACCGCCAGCGGGTGCCACTTTTGAGCAACTGCTCACGGGCGCTGATAATCAGCGTATTATTCTCGCCAGCTCGACAGGATATGGCTTTATTAATACCCTTGGCAATCTTGATAGCAATCAAAAAGCGGGGAAAAACATCATTAACCTTGGCGCTGATAGTCGCTTACTGCCCGTCGCACGCATTGATAGTAATGCAGAAACTCATGGCGATAGTGATGAAGCGGTAAAAGCCACGCCTGATCATCTTGCCGTCGTAACCAATGCAGGTTATCTGCTGATATTTGCGCTCGATGATTTGCCTGAACAGGCGCGTGGAAAGGGTAATAAGATGATTACGCTAAAAGGTGATGAAGAAGTACTTGCTATCACGCCACTTAGTTTGCAGGACAGCTTAGTTATTACAGCAGGTAAGCGTCATGTGACTCTAAAGCCGATGGATTTAGCCAATTATACAGGCAGTCGTGGTAATCGTGGGGGTCAGTTGCCAAGGGGCTTTCAGAATGTGACGAGTGTTGAAGTTGGGTAGTTGGGTTTTTGAAATTTAATATATATTGAGTTAATTATGATCTACTGCTCAAATTGTTTCGAAGATGAAGGTTTGAAACTAAAAGCCTTCATGCTGGGAGAAAAAAATACTGATAGCTGCCCAAACTGTGCAAGCAGTTCGGGTGCTAAATTAGATAAAGCTTTGCTCATCAAGTTAGCTCATAGTTTTTTTGTATGGGGTTCTTTGTTCAGATGTGATTATGGGTTTTCTCCAATAATTGAGTTCAATGAATATCAAGAAACTGATATTGATGCCTCTCCTCAACTTTTAAAAGACATGCATGTTTTTGAGTCTGCTTTGAAGGTGGGCTTTTTCTATTATGG
>JARIAA010000287.1 GCA_029264635.1 Psychrobacter sp.
AGGCATGATATCCAGTTATGAGCCTGGTCTATACCGCGAGGGCTAATGGGGTATTCGTATAGAAAACTTGGTGGTCTATATGCCAGTTGCCAATCCTATGGAATCTGAGTTTGGAGATTTCTTGCACTTTGAAACCCTTACTTATTGCCCAATTGACACGCGTTTGATTGAGCCTTCATTATTAACTCAAGTCGAGATTGATTGGCTCAATGACTATCATAGCCAAGTTTATGCAGAGCTAAAAGATCGCGTCGATGGCGCTGCACTTGAGTGGCTAACTGAGCGTACACAAGCCATATAAATACACCAACCTTTAGTAGAATTAAAAAGCCTCATCAATGACTGATGAGGCTTTTTAGTATTCAAACGTTTTTTTGATCATTCATGAATAGTTTAAATAGTTTTTCCTAGCTAGACTTTTTCTGAGTCATATTGTCATGAGAGGCATCTTTTTTTGCAAGCTCACTTAGTTGACGACCGACCTCGGAGCGTAGCCAGGATTTTAAATCCTCAGACATTTGCATCATTTGCTCACTGAGATAATCATCTACGTGCACCTCTAATTCATGAATGAGATCTTGATGAGCCGCACTTAACATAGAGTCTTTTAAAGATAGGTCAATTGCTGCGCCTTTTTTAGGTTTCACAATGATATGTTCAGAACTGCTAGATATAGTAGTGGCACTATCTTTATCAACGCTATTTTTTTCAGAGCTTGTAATACTAGTGCTACTATTCGCTTCGAGCGTACTTGTCACAACGTTAGTATTACTATTTTTATCTACGTCTTCTTTTACCTTACTTACTGCTTCGTGCTGACCTTTTTCTGTTTGTGCGCTCTTTGCTTGGCGTTCAGGCGCCGCTTGTTCACGCTCGAGCTTTGCAGCAGCACGTGCGGCCTCTTGAGCGGCATTTTTTTCTTCAGCTAGGCGTTGCTGTTCGGCTGCGGCGCGGCGTTTGGCTTGTTTGTCTGCAATCTCTTTTGCAGCCGCTTGCTGCGCTTCATGAACGCTATATAAATGGTCAAGATGCGCATCTAAGTCTGGCAGACTAAAGGTAAACGCTTCTATAGGAGTGTCCGTTTGCAGCAAAGTAGTGATGTCCGTCAATTCTTGGACAATGGCATCACGTACTTGGTCTGGTGCACGGGTCCAGCGCTGATAAAATTGATGCGAAAACGAATAGCTTGACATAGACTCTTCCATAAATTTTCTAAAAATTACCCCTTATCATACGCAACTATGATAAGGGGCTGCAAGGGAATAAACGTAGCAAATCTGCGATCAGTATTATAGGAGTCGCGCTATTTGCTTTTGTGGCTCAACGACGATTCAGCAAAGGCTCGATAATTACGACCAGCGCGCAAAAATCAGTGAACCATTGGTGCCACCAAAGCCAAAGCTGTTGGATACCGCATAATTAAGGTTTTCAACTTTACGCGATTTATTGGCGACGTAGTCTAAATTACAATCGTCCTCGACATTATCTAAATTAATGGTCGGCGGTACATGCTGGTGTTGTAAAGCCAGTACCGTGAAAATAGCTTCGATACCACCAGCGGCGCCCATGAGATGACCCGTCATTGACTTGGTTGAGCTGACCAAAATTTGGTCCTTTACAGGTGCAAATAACGTCTCAATGGCAATGGATTCGGCCACATCGCCAGCTGGCGTACTGGTACCATGAGCATTGACATAGCCAACAGCAGAGGGTTCGATACCTGCGTCGTTAAGCGCATTTTGCATCGCGCGTAGTGCACCATTACCGTCTTTTGGCGGCGCGGTGATATGTCCTGCATCGGCACTCATACCAAAACCTACCAGCTCAGCCATAATCGTTGCACCGCGTGCTTTGGCATGAGCTAAGCTCTCAAGCACCATCACACCAGCACCATCGCCCAATACAAATCCGTCACGATCCTTATCGAATGGACGCGACGCTTTGGTCGGCTCATCATTGCGCGTCGATAGGGCATGCATAGCTGCAAAGCCTGCCATACCTAAAGGACTTGAGCCCTTTTCGCTACCGCCTGCGATCATGACATCGGCATCGCCATAAGCAATTAAGCGTGCTGCCAATCCGATAGCATGAGTACCCGTCGTACAGGCAGTAGCAGCCGTCAGGTTAGGACCTTTTATATCATGTTTGATGGCGACCAAACCTGATGCCATATTAGCAATAGAGCCTGGCACGACAAAGGGAGAGACTTTTTTGGCGCCTTGCTCACGTAGGATGGTATTATTGTCCTCAATTGTTTGAATACCACCAATACCTGACCCCAAAATAATGCCAAAGCGTTCAGGATCGACATTTTGTACAGGGGCATTGTCAGCACTTACCGTCTCAGTGAACCCAGCATTATGCAGCGCCATTGAAGCCGCTGCTAGGCCATAATGAATAAATTCATCGTAACGGCGTGCCTCTTTAGCACTCATATATTGCTTAACATCAAAGTCTTTTATCACACCTGCAATCTGAGCCCGATAATCCGTCGCATCGAAGTGCGAGATAGGGGTAATCCCACTTTCACCATTAAGCAGCCGTGTCCATGTACTCTCAACATCAAGTCCTAAAGGAGTAACAGCGCCCATGCCAGTGACAACGACTCGCATCTCATCAGAACGTTTGTGATGGGGTAGTTTGCGCGGTGGCTTTGACGTGCTTTCCGATGTCGGTGAACTGCTATTTTGGCTCATGAAATGTATCCTCTACTGGCAGCCCTAAGTGGTTGGGCTTACTAATGTTATATAGCTTTTATGCGATTATGCTACGTTATTTATAGCGTTATCCTACTATTTTAGCAACCATTATAAAGCACATAAGTGCACGGCTGTAAACTTAATAATTCATAGAATGATGACGCAAGAGTAAGATATAGATAAAAAATTATCAATATATTAGATTGTTAATCATAATTACGCGCTTAAATGCTAGATAAATTTAACAATAATGAAAAGGTTTAAGCAAAACATACTTGCCCCAATACCACACCTTTATTGGCACCCGTCACGGCTGGCAAATTGCCTGTTTCGCCTATGAGTGTTTGCCGTGCCAGCCATGCAAAGGCCACTGACTCGACCCAAGCTGGATTGAGTCCTAAACCCGCCGTGGTTTCTACTTTGCAATAGGGCAGGTGCGCTTGCAAGCGAGTCATCAAGTAATCATTCAACGCCCCGCCACCACAGACATAGACCGAACTGTTTTCATAAGCTTGTATAAAGAGATTGATCTGGTTACAGGCACTGACGGCAGTCAGCTCGGTTAAGGTCGCTTGTACATCGGCAGACGAATAGCGAATCTGGGCAGACGCTTGATCAAATTTCTGTAGCTCACTTTGTAACCAATCTAAATTAAAGTCCTCACGGCCTGTGCTCTTAGGATAAAAGCGTGCAAAAAAAGGATGTTCTAAAAGCTGATTGAGCAGCGGCTCAATGACTTGTCCCGACTGCGCCCAAGCACCGCCAGCATCATAATTACTATCGGTATGCAACGTCGTCCACGCATCAAGTAATAAATTGGCAGGGCCCGTATCATAACCAACGACGCTATCTATTTTTTGACCGACTATTTGCTGGCTATCTATTTGCTCGCTCGCTCTTTGTTGATGATCTGCCCGTTGAGGGTTTGAGGTATTATTGGCAAGCGCTGGCAAGACAGTGATATTAGCAATACCGCCCAAGTTTAATAAAATGCGCGTACTATCAGCTGTGGCAAATAAAGCTTGATGAAAAGCAGGAACTAACGGCGCGCCTTGGCCACCAACCGCCATATCACGACGACGAAAATCACTCACGACACTGATGCCCGTGCGCTCAGCGATGATGTTGGCATCCACCAATTGCAAGGTAAAGCCCATATGTGGACGATGGCGTACGGTTTGACCATGACAGCCAATCGCGAGCACAGACTCACTATCGGTATTGGACTGCTGCAACAATGTATTGACCACATCACTTGCAAACTCACTGTACTCTTTACTTGCCCAACCGAACCAGTCTAGCTCGCTGTTTGGTTCACTATTTGGTTCGTGGCTTGGCTCATCAGTGCTTGGCATTAATTCTCGGACGCCATTGGGCTGACACAAGGCCAATAACACCTCGCGCAGTCGCGGCGGGAAGTCTTGGCTATAAGTGGCTAACAGTCGCATGGGTTGTTGACCGCTGTCCGTCCCGCTGAATTGACAAAGTACGGCGTCCATCCCATCTAAGCTAGTACCTGACATCATGCCGATGTATAAACCATCATCGAAGCTTTCAAACACCGTTTGCTCCAGTGCATCAGTCAAGGTGGCATAATTCAAATCGTCAATACTATCTGAGTTATGATTTAGCGCTAAATTATTATCTAACACTGAGTTATCATTTAATAGGTTATCCAAACCATTCTCAACAGTCATATTTGAATAAGTAGTATTATTAGTATCAGTAATTGATGCGGGGTTGGTCATGGCAATTTACCTTAAAAAACGCTAGTATATCTGCCAAATTCTAACATTTTTTGATGGCTTTAAGATTCTAAATGGCCAAAACGCTCTAACCTTCCAACAAAGAGATCATCATGACAGACCATGCATACACTTTAGAAGAACAACTTGCCCTGATTCAGCGCGGTACGCAAGAGATCCTCTCTGAAGAGGATTTGGTTGCTAAGCTAAAATTAAACCGTCCGCTACGTATTAAGGCAGGCTTTGATCCTACCGCGCCTGATCTGCATTTAGGCCATACGGTATTGATTAATAAGCTTAAGCACTTTCAAGATTTGGGTCATGAGATTTATTTTTTAATCGGTGATTATACGGCTAAGATTGGCGATCCCTCTGGCAAAAACTCAACGCGCCCGCCATTGACAGACGAGCAAATTAAGATTAATGCTCAAACGTATGCCGAGCAAGTCTTTAAGATTTTGGATAAAGACAAAACCCGCATCGTCTTTAACTCTGAATGGTTCAA
>JARIAA010000292.1 GCA_029264635.1 Psychrobacter sp.
ACTTGGCAAAGGGCAGATTGCTATCATCAAGGATTTGTTCAGGCGCTTTATGCCAGTAGATACGTCTGGCTTGCTCTGACCAAAATTGCTCCCGATCATTGATTGATGCATCATAAATGTCTGCAAAGCTAGGATTTTGTGTAGCGTTGAGAGTGTCTTTAGAGGCTTGGTTAGAAGCTAGATTGGGGAATTGTTCACTCATAATGGCTGTCCTTAGCGTAAACGAGATATAGTATTTATAATCTATAGGATTTTGAAAGTACTATCGCAATAAAATCGTGGCTATCCATGCCAAAATTTAAAAAACCGATACGTTATGTATCGGTTTAAAATGTAGCAGAGCTGACAATAAAGGTCAACTGTTAAGCGTATAAACGGTTGGATGTTTCATTCGTTAACCGCTTAACCTAATGTTAATAATAAATGAGCTGTGTATTTTAAAACCATTAACCGTCTGTCTAATCAGCGTACATATCACGCATGACTTTTTTGTCATGTTTACCAACAGAGGTTTTAGGAAGCTCATCAACAAACTTGAATTCATTGGGCACGCCGTATTTAGGAATAATGCCGCGCTCTACTGCCTGCTCAGCAATGGCTTTGATATCATCAGCGCTGGTGTCTTGACAATGAGGCTTGAGCACTACTAATGCTAGTGGACGCTCGCCCCACTGCTTATCAGGAATCCCAATGACTGATACATCGGACACCGCAGGATGCAAAGACAAAATCGTCTCAATCTCTAACGAGGATATCCATTCGCCACCAGATTTAATCACATCTTTTAGACGGTCTGTGATTTTAATATACCCATCGGATCGAATATAAGCAATATCTTGAGTATGCATATAACCGTTTTCCCAAAGCTCAGTCCCTGCGTCATGGTTTTTTAGATAGCTCTGGGTCAACCACGGTGCGCGCAGTACCAGCTCACCCGTATTATCTTTGCCCGTACCAACTGACTTATTATTCGTACCCCACACTTCTGCATCTACCATGAGCACAGGCTTACCAGTCATACAGCGGCGACTAATATCTTCTTCTTTGCTCATCTCAGGCTCATTAAGGCTAAAGTCGGTCAAGCTAATGAGTGGCGCAGTTTCCGACATACCGTAGCCTGTATAAACTTCGATGCCTTGTGCCAATGCCGCTTTTGCTAAACCTTCCGTCAATCTTGAACCACCAATAATCATTTTTAAGCCATTAAAGCTTGCGTCACGATCTTGGGCTTCTTTTAGAACCATCTGCAAAATCGTTGGTACGCAATGGGTAATACTTACCTTTTCGTTAATAATCAAATCGAGCAATGTATCGGGCGCATAACGTCCAGGATAAACTTGCTTGAGACCCGTCATAGTGGCTGTAAATGGGAATCCCCATGCATGGACATGAAACATCGGAGTCATTGGCATATAAACATCGCCGTAGCTAACGCCTTGTTTGTTTGGCAACATGCCTAAGGAGGCCGCTTCTGTCAAGGTATGTAAAACCAGTTGGCGATGGCTAAAGAATACGCCCTTTGGATCACCTGTCGTACCTGACGTATAAAAAGTCGTGGCAATGGTATTTTCATCAAAGTCTGGAAAATCAAAATCCGTATCAGCGGCTCCTAATAACGCTTCATACTCACCGATAACGCGGCTTTGATTACTACCAAAGACGCCTTCAACTGTCGTACCATTATCATCAAGCCAGATGATATGCTCAATGCTTGAATTTTCAAACTGATAATCTTTAACCAAAGGCGCAAATTCAGAGTTGAGCAATAATACTTTTGGTTTGGCGTGATTAATGGTATAAAGAACTTTTTCAGGTGACAGGCGAATATTGACTGTCTGCAAGATATACTCTGACATAGGCACTGCAAAGTACGCTTCAAGATAGCGGTGGCTATCCCAGTCCATCACTGCAATCACGTCACCAGCATTGAGATTTAAATCGCCTAAGACGTTGGCCAGACGATTGATACGCGTAAACAGATCTTGATAAGTGAAGCGTTTTTTGTCGGCATAAACAATCTCTTGATCTTGTGAGACGGTTTTGGCTCGATTCAGTAATTGTTTGATGAGTAGCGGAAACTCATAGGCGGATGGCGCACTGCTATACATGTTTGACATGGTTCTAACTTCCTTGTTCGTCATGGTTGTGAGTGATCGATAATGTGTTGATAAATGACAGACAGCGCCTAAGCTACTATTCTTTTAACAATCGTTATCGATCTCAATGATGAGCCGTTGTCTTACTACTTTATCTAGCAATAGTAAGAAAAAACCAGTGATATGTAAAGCGCGCCCACGTAAGCACAGTCGCACCTAGCGTTCGAAAATAATAGTTTTACTGCTTGGCGCATTGTGTTAGCGCATCCTCATCTCAAACAGTACGAACCTTGGTTTTAATCATACCAAAGCTTGCCACCAATAACGCCAATATCTGCACGACTAACAATAACCATACTGTAAGCGTCCACTGCCCGCGCGCATAAGCAATGCCGCATAACCATGCACCGATTGTACCGCCCGCATAGTAAGCCATATAATATAAACCAGAGGCCAATGAGCGCCCTTTTTTGACGTTAACTGCGATATAGCTGATGGTCGCAGCTTGGGTGATAAAAACGCCAGAGGACATAATCGCAAGCGCTACAATCACACCCCATAATGGAGTCACTTGAGTCAGCAGCACGCCTACCATCGATACCATGACGGCTACTCGCACTGTGCGCGCTGAACCAAATCGGCGCAACAATGACGTTGATAAAGGGGTAATAATCAACCCAATCAAATACACAGCAAAGATATTGGCAAGGGCGCCGGTACTCAGCTCATAAGGAGCTTTAGCGAGGTGTAAATTAATAAAGGTAAAACAGCCAACCAAAGAGAACAGTACGCAAGCGCCAAGCAAGCACGCTGTGACCACATAACGATTCGTTACATGCTCACCAAGGGTCTGTATGGCTGAGCGAAAATTGGGATTGGCTTCAAAACAGCGTGAGGTGGGCAGCATTTTGCCGACCCACAATGCGCCAATCAATGTCATTCCTGCCATCACATAATAGCCCTGACGCCAGCCCATAATCTCATGCAGATGCCCAAGCAGGAACCGACCCAAAAAGCCGCCAAGTACCGAACCTGACACGTAAAAAGACATCAGCTCGGCCACAGCGCGCCCCTCAAACTCCTCACCAATATAAGCGATCGTGACAACCGTAATGCCAGGTACAGACAAGCCTTGCATAAAACGCCACAGTCCCATCCAACCGATACTGGGACTTTGCGCAATAAGTGCCGTTGGTATTGCTAAAAACAACAACGCTCCAACAATAAAAGACTTGCGTCCTACCGCATCTGAGAGCATTCCCAAAAACGGTGACATAATCGCAATGGCCATCACTGTCGCGCCAACGATCATCCCCGCCTGTACTTCGGTCGCAGAAAAATCCATCATTAGTACAGGCAGGACGGCTTGCACTGAATACACTTGCAAAAAAGCAAACATACCGATCAGGCCGATGGTTAGCTTTAAAGCCCATGAAGGAGAATTGGACTCTGGCGCATAGGTAGTAGATGAGTGCGCAGAGACAATTGATTCAGCGCTGTCTTGAGGCCTGTTATTGATTGAAGCATTATCTGGTGTGTGATTCACAAAGTTACTGACTATGTTATACGCCGTTTATTTGGACGTGTA
>JARIAA010000086.1 GCA_029264635.1 Psychrobacter sp.
AGTCGGGAGTGACGATGTCTAGACCATAGAAGTGAGTGGCACCATCAGAATACTGATAGTTGACACTATTGATAAGTCCTGTGCGATGTGTGGGCGTGCGATCTGCTTTTAGGGTAGTTAGACATACTGATTGACCAATTAAGGATAGACAAGCGTCTGTATCTAAAAAGGTGTGACTGTACACCAACACGTGACTGACCAGCGTTCGATTGAGAGAACTTGACCAAAAAAAAGCAGTAGGATAAAGGGCGAAAGCTACAGAGGATTGTTCACTACCAACGCTGAGTTGATGTAGACGCGCATTTTGTGAGGGCATAGGGGAGGTTCCCATTACTGCAATTTTGGCAGCAGGATAATATTTACGATGAATAATGAACAAATATTCGTTTATAAAATTATAAATTTTATTGGAATATTGTCAAGTATTAGTGGTAAATTAATAAGACCATGGATGTCTTGGCTATCGTCTTATTTCTAACTCTTTCTTTTAATCAACGACATTTTTTATTTTCCAAATAATGAATGATAAGAAAGCTCTATACCTTATCAATATACTGAAATAATAAAACGCAACATTTGCGCGGTAGTAAATAATATTCTATTATCAATACTTCTTTATGCTAGGAAACGCTGATGTCGTTCGCCCAAGTTTATACCCGTTCCGTTGTTGGCCTTCATGCGCCGCAAGTCATTATTGAAGTACATCTGTCGCAAGGTCTGCCAGCACTCACTATCGTAGGTCTACCTGAGGCTGCTGTTCGAGAAAGCAAAGATCGGGTACGCTCCGCCATTCTTAATTCTGGATTTCAGTTTCCGAACCGCCGTCTTACGATTAATTTAGCGCCAGCAGACCTGCAAAAAGATGGCGCAAGGCTAGATTTGCCCATTGCTATCGGTATTTTGGCAGCCAGTGATCAGCTGGACCCAGAATCACTAGCAGGGTTTGAGTTTATCGGCGAGTTGGCACTAAATGGTGAGCTTCGGCAGGTGAGTGGTAGCTTGGCTGTGGCACGGGCAATGAAGGCAGAGTCGCTAGTGGCAAGGTCTTTTACAGCCGATGAACAAGCGCTGCGTCAATTACGTGAGTTACAAAAATTACGAGAGTTACGTGAGTTAATAGTACCGCTGGATAATGGCGCGGAGGCGAGCCGCGTCGATGGCGTGACGATATTAGCGGCGCAAAATTTAAAGGCAGTTTGTAATCACTTGCAGTCATTAACAGAGGCCAGCGCTACAAATGAGCGCTTAGAGGTCGTGCAACCAAGTACAGTACAGCAGCATGTTGGTTATCAGGTAGATTTAGCGGATGTGAAAGGTCAGCACCACGCGAGGCGCGCGTTGGAGATCGCCGCCGCTGGAGGTCATTCGCTATTATTTACAGGACCACCTGGTTCGGGCAAGACGTTAATGGCATCACGGCTGCCGACTATTTTGCCAGATCTGAGTGCTGAGGATGCACTAGAAGTCGCCAGTACCTATTCGGTTGCAGATAGTGATTACGATTATGGAACGCGGCCATTTCGTCAAGTACACCATACTATATCAGCGGTGGCCTTGGTTGGTGGTGGTTCTCGCCCCAAACCTGGTGAGATTACCCTTGCCAATAAAGGCGTTTTGTTCCTTGATGAATTACCAGAGTTTGACCGTACTGTGTTAGAAGTATTGCGTCAGCCATTAGAAGCCAAGCAAATCACTATTATTCGTGCAAATTCACAAATCACCTTCCCCGCAAATTTTCAATTGGTCGCCGCGATGAATCCTTGCCCGTGTGGCTATGATGGCGACGGTTCAGGGCGATGTCGCTGCCGAGCTGAACAGATTAAGCGCTATCAAGACAAGCTATCAGGACCGCTGCTTGATCGCATTGATTTGCACATAACCGTACCCGCACTGCCAATAGCTGATTTGCAAAATGCTCAAGCTGGGGAAACATCCAAGCAAGTACGAAGTCGAGTCGCTGCCGCGCATAAGCGTCAGTTAAAACGGCAAAAAAAGGTCAATAATGAGCTGAGCCCTAGCGAGAGTGACCAATATATTCAGTTGGGGGAGGGCGAGCAGCAATTAGTACAGCTCGCGCAGCAAAGATTAAATTTGTCAGCTCGTGGCTATCACCGCGTACTGCGAGTAGCGCGCACTATTGCCGATCTTGCCGATAGTATGGACATCACGAGCGCTCATGTGTCTGAGGCGCTTAGTTATCGGAGCAAGTAGTATTATTGCTAAATTAAAAAAGCCCTGTAATATTGCCAACGGCATCTACGTCAATATATTCAGCAGAAGGGCGTTTAGGGAGTCCAGGCATCTTCATGATAGGGCCGCAAATCACCACAATAAACCCTGCACCAGAGGAGATACTGATATCGCGCACGTGGATAGTAAAGCCAGTCGGCCTGCCAAGTAGCTTGGCATTATCACTAAGTGAATACTGGGTTTTGGCGATACAGACTGGCATTCTATCGAGATTAAGAGCTTCTAGTTGACGGATTTTAGCCTCAGCCAGACTGCTGACAGCAATGTCATCTGCCCCATAGATTCGCTGTGCAATCGTGCGGATTTTGTCCGTGATGCTGCTCTCACTATCGTAAGCTAAACGGAACTGGCTAGGTTTACTGCTACTATCATTGAGCAGATTTAACAACGTGTTTGCTAAGTCTTCGCCGCCAGCGCCACCTTTCTCCCATACTTGCGTGAGCGCAACTTCAACGCCTTTTTCTAGGCAGGCTTGCCGCACCAGCTCAACCTCGGCGTCGGTATCACTGACAAAGTGATTAATGGCGACGACTACGGGCAGACCATAAACTTCTTGCATGTTTTCGATATGCTTCATGAGGTTTGGCAAACCTTGGGCAAGCGCTGCTAAATTCTCTGTAGTAAGGTTATCTTTAGCAACGCCTCCATTGTATTTTAACGCTCGAATGGTAGCAACGATAACGGCCGCATCTGGCGTCAGTCCTGACAAGCGACACTTAATATCGCAAAACTTCTGCGCGCCAAGGTCAGCACCAAAGCCCGCTTCGGTCAATGTGTAATCTGCCAAATGCATGGCAACGCGGGTTGCGATGACCGAGTTGCAGCCATGAGCGATATTAGCGAATGGGCCGCCGTGAACGATAGCAGGCGTGCCCTCAATCGTCTGTACTAGGTTGGGTTTAAGCGCTTCTTTTAGCAATGCGGTCATTGCTCCATGAGCGTTTAAGTCGCTTGCATAGATTGGTTTTTTATCTTTGCTAAAGGCGACTAAGATATTGCCCAAACGTTGTTTTAAATCGTTTAAATCTGTCGCTAAGCAAAAGATAGCCATCACCTCAGAGGCGACGGTAATATCAAAGCCATCTTCACGCATGACGCCATCGGTCGTTTTACCAATGCCGCTAATAATGTTGCGTAATTGGCGGTCATTCATATCGACTGCGCGTCGCCAAAATACCTGCTTTGGGTCGATATTTAGCTCATTACCTTGGTAAAGGTGATTGTCTATCATTGCGGCTAATAGATTATTTGCTGCGCCAATCGCATGAAAGTCGCCAGTGAAATGCAGGTTGATATCTTCCATCGGTAGTACTTGCGCGTAACCGCCACCCGCTGCGCCGCCTTTGATCCCAAATACGGGTCCAATGGATGGCTCACGTATAGCAACTGCCGTTCGCTCACCGCTATTTTGCTGCTGATGAAGGCGGTTTAGGGCATCAGCCAAACCAATCGTTACTGTAGTCTTACCTTCACCAGCAGGCGTTGGGTTAATAGCAGTGACCAATATCAATTTGCTCTGCTTGTTTTTAGCGGGCATAGCAAACACATCGGCTGAGTTTATTTTTGCTTTATAATGTCCGTAAGGTTCAAGGTTGGCAGTGGTTAAGCCGAGTTTTTGTGCGATAGTAGTGATCGACTGTAAGGTCGCATTTTGGGCGATGGTAATGTCGCTAGGTACGGGCATGTTAAAAATCTCGTCGCAGTTTACAGGTATTGATGATAAACAGTGATTAGCTGATTATTCTAGTTTTTTTAAAAGGTGAAGCTTTTAATAAATTAAACCTGTAAAAGGTAATCCACCAGTGTCGCAAAGTTATCGAAGACCTCGGTAGGATTTAGCTCGCGGATGTCTTGCCCATAATTATAACCATAAGACAGTCCTAGGGTGTCCATATTGGCATTTTGCCCCGCTAGGATATCATTTCTAGAGTCGCCAATCATAATCGCTTGTTCTGGAGTCACATTCAATGCCTGACAGACATGGAGTAGCGGCGCAGGATCTGGTTTTTTAACGAGCAGACTATCACCGCCCAAGACTTCACTAAACAAGTCTTGCCAGCCAAAAGATTGCAATATTTTAGGGACAAAACGAATAGGCTTATTAGTCACCAGCGCTAGCGTATAGCCTGCTGCTTGTAGCTTCTGTAGCCCGCCATCGACATCGGGGTAGGCGATGGTTTTACTGCCACTCAGGTTTTTATAAGCATCAAAAAACACCTGTTCTGCGTGATCGGCTTGCTCGACCGTTAACTCGCCATCTAGCACCTCTATCTTACCTACCAGTGCGCGCTCGACCAGCATCCTTGAGCCGTTGCCGACCCAATTGCGTATAGTGCCAATAGGATAGGTGTCTTTGCCAAGCGTGGTTAGCATCGCATTAGTCGTATCAGCCAAATATGGCACGCTATCGATTAGTGTTCCATCAAAATCAAAAATGAGCAATTGTTTTTTCATGGTATTGCCTGTGGTTTGAAGTGTTATGGTTTTTATAGGGATAATAGTGGTCTATAGCTTAACATAGACAGTAGCTGGGTTTATTGATTTACTATAAGAGCAGTATTATTCAATCTCTTTATAGCGCTCACGATGCTCTTTTTTCATCTTTAGATAGGTTTCATTTTCGCGGCACGCATCCCATTTTTGTTTAAAAATACGTGCTGATTCTGCTTTGATAGGA
Source organism: Psychrobacter sp. (assembly GCA_029264635.1). Classification (GTDB taxonomy): domain Bacteria; phylum Pseudomonadota; class Gammaproteobacteria; order Pseudomonadales; family Moraxellaceae; genus Psychrobacter. The sequence goes on from JARIAA010000086.1 coordinate 4,928, forward strand.
TCTTCAGTTTGGCGCGGTAGCTCTTCACGCCTATGCGCGCCGCTTTGACCTTTTTTATCGTCGGGTACGGGGCCTTTATATTTCTTACCGCCTTTATGATTGGCATAGCGGCGGGCGCGGGTATAGCCCATTTGGATAAACTTGCGTGCCATATCCGCACCGACAAAGTCATCGGCAGCTAGATAATCTAAAAACATCTGATAAATAGTCTCACTACTCTCAAGCGCTATATCAGGAGTGGCAAAGCGCCAGTGGGGTAGGATCTCAGATTTATAAGGCTCGACCAATAACACGCCTTGCTCACCGCGGCCGACACGGTACAGCTCAGGCTGCGCGCGCAAGTCTAAATTTTTATAATCCAAATCATAATCAAACTCTCTCATTAGGTATCCTTATTCGTCGCATGTAGCTATCACATTTATCATTATTACTGCTATCGAGTATACTGAGCACAGCCGCCTAAAAAATAGCACAAAAATGTTATGCAACCGTGACAATAGGCGTTTAGCGTGAGAAAATTCATTAGTGAAAGCCATCATTAGGAAAGTCATGACCATTGATAAACAGAGTAAAACTATTATAGCGGGCACGACTTCTACGACATCGTTAAAAAACATGTTCATGATATCAGCGCTGCTGGTGATAAGCATATTTAGCATTCATACAGCGCATAGCGCATGGTTTGAGCGTTTGATTCCGCAGGGCGAGACCTATACGGTGCGCGAGATCGACCGAGATTTAGCATTTGTTATTGATGGTTTTATTTATGATGCTCGCACTTCTTGTTTTTTAGCAGTGGGCGATCGTGTGATATTTTTTGAAGGTCTACACGGTATTGATTACCGCGCGACCATTTATGATTTTGATTCGCGTGAGCGTTGTAATGTGCTGTTGCGTCGGCGACTTTAATAACAGATGCTATAGTCGATACTAAATAAGATAGATACATGACATTATAAAATGCGTGACTGATACAAATTTTTCTTGCTTGCTGTGCCTACGCAGACAGAGGCTACAAAAAATTTATATCAGTCACGCTGTTTCTTTTTTATAGTGAACTGACTATATTGATAAAACAATAAATGCTATTAACGACAGACATAAAAAAAGCCCCAAACATTGCTGTTCGGGGCTTTTTAGAATGCTATAAACGAATGGTGGCTCGAGGCAGGTTCGAACTGCCGACACACGGATTTTCAATCCGTTGCTCTACCGACTGAGCTATCGAGCCGTCTTCGTTGAGGCGCTATTAAACTAAATATAGGCGTTACTGTCAAGTGGTTTTTGCATAATAAGTGAGAAAAGCCCATAAATAATCGAATATAAGCCAAAACTAAGCTTTTAACCTCGTATTTAATCCTTAACGCGCAGGAGCTCATACTCGCTCATAATACGGTGAATATCGGCATCGACTGGCACAAACTGGCGTACGCCTTTTTTCACTTCTGCATCATAGACCAGTTTGATAAACTTCGCATCGATAGCGCGCCCACGATTTTGGCTATGAACAGTAAGATATTGCAAGCGCTTGGCATCGGTTTGCCCATCATCAAAGCAAGCAACCGCGGCGATAGGATTATCATTAAACATGCCGACATACAAAGTCTGACCACGCTTAAAGCCTTGCTCAATAAGATTTAGTACCTCGAGAC
>JARIAA010000171.1 GCA_029264635.1 Psychrobacter sp.
CAAAGTTTGCTGCATGAGCATAGTATTTTGGATACTACCTATTCTGTAGGACTAAGTAGTACCAGCCGATTACACTAGCTATTTGTCAAAATCGAAGGTATGTCACCCGCTCAATATAAGCAGAGTGGTCGAGGACTGATCATCAAATACAGTTTTTATAATAGTCTATTCGGTTTATATATAGTGGCAAGCACAAGTAAAGGCATTTGTTTATTATCGTTTTGTGATAATGCGGAGCATGGTCTAAAGCTGTTGGAGGAGAAGTTTCCGCAAGCCAAATTGGTTGTCCATACTACTAATGCACACAAACAAGTCATGGCGTTTTTTGCTGATCCCAGTAAGTTTAAGAGTATAAACTCTGATCCTATCAAGCTACACCTAAAAGGTACACCTTTTCAGTTAAAAGTCTGGGAGGCTCTGCTTAATATTCCTATGGCAAACTTGACTACTTATAGTGTAGTGGCAAAAGCCATTGATAAACCGAACGCCCAAAGAGCAGTGGGCAGCGCTATCGGAAAAAACCCAATCGCCTTTCTTATTCCTTGTCACCGAGTGATTCAAAAAACAGGAACGTTTGGTAATTACCGCTGGGGACAACCTCGCAAAGCAAGTATGATCGGTTGGGAAGCGTGTCAGCTGAACTTAGAAAAAGATTAGCAAGTTTTGAACTTTATCAACGTAAGGAGCCAATATGAATTATATAAATACTGACGCTCTACCTTCTTTTAAAGTATTTCCATTGTCGCTAGAGATCGTAAAAGCAATCAAATCCAATGGACAAGACGACTTTGGTCATGAGGTCATCGAAATGTTAGCAACGGGTAAAGGACCTTGTCGTCTTTCATTGCAGCCTTTTAAAATTGGATAAGAAACACGTTTGTTGTTTAAGCACTCTCCATTTGACATTGACAATGTGTTTAATCAACCTGGACCTGTGTTTGTGAGTAAGGCAGATATAGAGCCTTATGCTGATATCTATCGGTTTCCACCTGCCATTATCGCAGAAAAAGACATTCCTATTACCTTGATTGGCTATAGTGAAGCGCAAATAATGATTTATACACAGCGATTGAGCCATAAGGAAAAACAAAATATTGATGCAGTAATAGCGCAAGTCTTTAAGGAAAATGCAGACGTCGCCTTTCTACATGCTAGAAATTCTGAAGCTTGTTGCTACATTTGCAAAATAGAAAGAGTATAGCGCGCGTAGGCTAGGCTCATTAACCAAAAAACCACCTCTCAAAACCCCACAGCTATGCTACGCTAAATCCCATTATCGATACTTAATCGTGCTCAACAATCACACCATTCAAAATAATTTGAATACGGCTGTGTTATAAAGCTGCTCAAATAATCTGTCTTGCTTAGCCCAAATACACAATGGAAAACCACAACATGATCCTAAAAAAGCTTGTCTCCGCGATTGCCCTGACAGGAAACGCTATTGTTGTCGCCCGATCGGTTTTTGCCCTGCCAGAAATAGAACAGCGCATTGATAGCACAGCATTGCCAAAAGCTATAAGTGGGCCATTGGCCGAGGTGTTGATTGAGCTTGAAGCAAAACATAAAGGGCTTACGGGAATTGCTCCTCTACAAAATGGTGCGGATGCCTTTGCCGCCCGCATCCTTCTTGCTGACACTGCAATTTCAAGCATTGATGCTCAGTATTATATGTGGCATGCCGATCTGACGGGCACCTTGTTACTAGACGCGCTGGTTCGTGCAGCTGGTCGAGGCGTGAGGGTTCGGTTGCTATTAGATGATAATGGCACTAGCGGACTTGATGACGAAATGGCCGCTTTGGTTGCTCATCTAAACATCGAGGTGCGGCTCTATAATCCCTTTAATCTTAGAGCTTTTAAAAATCTGTCTTATGCGTTCGATTTTTTCCGATTGAACCGCAGGATGCATAATAAATCCTTCACTGTAGATGGTCGCGCTACCATACTTGGCGGCCGAAACGTGAGCGATGAGTATTTTGGGACATGTCCAACGCCGCTATTCGTTGATCTGGATGTGTTAGCCGTTGGGATTATCGTTGCCGAGGTCGCAGCCGACTTTGATCGCTATTGGGCTTCGCTATCGTCTTATCCAGCAGATACAATCGTTGGGATAAATAAAGACACCGACCCGATTGGCAAGCGCTTAACTGAGTTTAGAGATGATCCGCAAATGCATGAGTATAAGGCTATTCTAGACCATTCGAAAATCGTGTCAGATCTTGTCAAAGGCGAGTTGGCTTTAGAATGGACGACCACCTTACTGGTGAGCGATGATCCTGCAAAAGGTCAGGGAGCCGTGCCACAAGAAAAGTTATTAGCATCGCGCTTAAAGGAGGCGGTAGGTGATATTCAGACAAAGCTTGATGGTATCTCAGCCTATGTTGTCCCGGGAGCCGATGGCGTTAAAACCTTTGCAGACCTACAAGCAAGCGGCGTTAGGGTGCGAATGCTAACCAATTCGATGGAGGCGACAGATGTGTTGCCCGTTCATGCCGGTTACGCCAAAAGACGCAAAGATATGCTCAAAAGTGGGGTTAAACTGTTTGAGCTACGAGATAAAGTTGCACCAAGTGCTGCCGCCAATCGTCTAGGACTGCTGGGTTCGTCAGGAGCTAGTCTGCATACCAAGACCTTTGCAGTAGATGGCGCGCGTATCTTTGTCGGATCCTTTAATTTTGATACTCGTTCTACTCGGCTTAATACTGAACTGGGTTTACTGATCGATAGTGAGCAAATGGCGCAAAAGCTCCATAGCGTATTCGATGAGGGCATGGTGGGTTTAACTTGGCGAGTTGAGCTGCGGGGTAAAGGTCTGGTCTGGGTTGACGCCGATAGCAATTCTGGTACTGAGTCGGTGAGAAATTCTGAGCCTGGCTCTAGCGTGACGCGTAGTATTATCTTAGCAATAGTCGAGCGGTTGCCTGTTGAATGGCTTTTATAATGCAAAAAACTATCATAATCATCATCTTACATCTAAGCACTCTACTCTCTAAGAGTGGAGTGCGCATCATTCTCCCACCAAAATATCGCCTACGTTTTACATTAACTCTCAAGCCCCAAACCTTAACCCTGCATCTCACCACGTAACCACTCAGATACGTCATCAATTTGCGCTGCCAAATCAAGGTTTGCTTTGCTTAGCTCATCAAACTTAGCTCTAATCTCATGTTTGTCGTATTTAACGTCAGCCAGTGATTCTTTTAACAGATCAATTAATTCAACGTTTAGCGCATCAGAGAAGATAACAACTTCTTCAATGACCGCTTGCTTGACATCCATATGCAAATCAATAATGCCCCAATCAAATCGCGTCTCTATGTGATGGGTAAACTGCGGCGTCTTACCGAAGCGCCAGTCCCAATCCGCCATTTGCTGATAGTATTTGTCTAGCGCAGGCTGCTTGGCAAGACTGGCTTTATCCAACTCTTCTACGGGCGCCGTATCACCATAATACTCACAAAACGCCTCGATAATGGCATCAGATAACATTTCGTGATTGATATCTTCATTAAACTCAACGAGGTTTGCTACGCGAGAACGCACTGATTTAATACCTTTGGCTTTCAGCTTAAGCGGATGCGGATTGAGATAGTCGCCCAGCTTTTGCATATTGGCATTGACCAGCAATGTGCCGTGATGAAAACTGCGATCAACTGCATGTTTAAAGGCGCTACCTGATATTTTCTTATCGCCAACTTGCATGTCATTACGACCCGATAATTCTGCGTTTATGTCCAGTTTTTTTAGCGCATTGATGATAATGGTAAAGTTCGCCTCTTGGTCGTAGTCGTCTTTGGGCGATAAAAAGGTAAAGTTGGTATTGCCCAAATCATGAAACACCGCGCCGCCGCCACTTTGCCGCCGTGCCAAAAACACATCGTCTGCTTCCATCTTATCGATTTTGCATTCGACCCACGGGTTTTGTGAGCGTCCAATCACTACGGTCTCGCTATTGCGCCATAAGAAGAGCGTGTGCGACTCGGGATCAAGCGTATTAAATATCCAATCCTCGGTCGCAAGGTTAAACCAAGGGTTGGTCAAGGCAGATTTTAAGATGCGCAGTTTCATTTTTTATCCTTTTTTCGAATGGTTTTTCTAGAGTGAATATGATCAATAGATACTGTCATTGT
>JARIAA010000176.1 GCA_029264635.1 Psychrobacter sp.
GTCAAAGCCGCTAAACACCAGCACTAAAACACCGATCACCACCAGCCACAATAAGGTATTTTTTACCATGTCGCTCACTAGTTATTCCCATCCCTTACTTATTGGTGTGTTTACTAAACACGTGACGCTGATATATAAATATATTATTTATTATCAGACGACTTTGTTAAAAAGCTAATATATGATGATATGTGGTTTTAAGCTGCACAATTCAAGCAAAAGCTGCTTTTATTCAGTTAACGATTGTAGCGGCTTTTGTCACTCATAAAACAGTTTTCATGATATAAATAATAGACTATTTTATGAGGTCAAACCATTGAAACTACAAGTTATTTTATTGCAATCCAAAACATCTCTTTTGAGCGTGGTCTTGACGCTGCAGGCTTTATACTACGAATTTTACTGAATTTGGCCTGCATCTGCTGACGCAATTCTTGTGATCCCTCACCTTGAAACACTTTCATAATAAGCGCGCCACCTTCTGGTAGAGTTTCTAACGCAAAATCTACAGCCAGCTCACATAAATATATCATACGTGGCTGATCAACCGCACTATTTCCAGCCGTATTAGGCGCCATGTCAGACAATACCACATCTACTCGTCTGTCACCCACTTCTGCCATAATTTTATCAAAGACTTCTGCTTCTCTAAAGTCGCCTTGAATAAAAGTAACGTCTGCTAAGGCGTCCATAGGCAAAATATCCGATGCGATCAAAGTACCTTTGTCGCCGACAAGCTGACTGGCCACTTGTGACCAACTACCAGGGGCACTACCCAAATCTACTACTGTCATACCAGAAGAGATAAGCTTGGCCTTTTCATTGATTTCAAGCAGCTTATAAGCTGCGCGCGCGCGATAACCCTCTTTTTGTGCTTTTTTTACATAATGGTCATCGATATGCTCTTTCATCCATGCGCGGCTACTTTTTGACAGACTCTTATTCTCAATACGCGTGGCCAAAATACCTGCTCCTATTACTTAACAACGTTGCGATTTAAAACGTACAGCGGCCATACCCACTTTAGTATCATAAAACCTTATTTAGCACAGCTTTTTTATCAACTATCAACGATTTGACCGAACGACACTGCCTAAAATGATGTGGTATGACTCAATAAAATCATTGCTCTGCTGAACGATTTGTCAGCTTTATGACTCAGTAGCGTCTATAATGCAGTAAGTTATTCAGTTTAACATTTTCATCATGTAAAATCGTGCAAAATACTGCTGATTTTATGCAACATAGGCACAGATTATTTATAATCAATATTAACTTTTTCAATAGCATTATTTTGACAATATCGTTTAAATACCCTGCTCGCTTATTTATTATAAATTGATATAACGCCACCATTATTTTTTAGAACAGTTTTTATTTTTACTACTATTAGGAATACTATGGAACTCGATAACGCTACAATTAAACGTTTAAAAGGTATTGGTCATGAGCTAAAGCCTGTCGTTATGATCGGTAATAACGGTATTACGCCTGCCATCACCGAAGAGATTGACCGTGCTTTAACTGATCATGAATTGATTAAGGTCAAATTGCCTGCTGGTAGCAAACATGACCGCGATTTAGTGACTACTGAGCTTGCAACTACGGCTCAAGCAAATGTGATTCACACGATTGGACGTATGGCATTACTACTGCGTCAAAACCCAAATGCCAATCCTAATCTATCAAATTTATCCCGTCATGCTCAATAATAGCTGACCAATAAACGCTATTGGATAGACCAATACCATAATTAGCATTATCAAAGCCGCGATGCATCATTGCTCGCGGCTTTTATAATGCTAACCTTATATAGTCTTTATTTATCACCTATGTCAGGCTATTTCTTTTATGAGTCAGCTATTTAACCTACAACTGGCGAGCGACACTTTGCTCACGGACGCAGCGAAGCTTGGAGTTTCTTGTGAGCAGTTAAAACAGATCCGAGTCAAAGTCAGTGTAACGCTTGTGCAGCGGTCCAATCCAGAGCTACAGCTTGATTATCAAGTGCATCTTCCATCAACTGCTTTGACTATGCAATTAGACTGGCCAACGTGGCAAAAACAACATGTTAACTTTACCGATTATCTGTGGGAGCAGACTTGTCTTGAATGTTTCATTGGCAGTAGATTTACGGATGATGGCAACACAAGGGGTTATGTTGAAATCAATGCCAGCCCCAGTGGGCAATATGCACTTTATAAGTTTGATAATTACCGTACTCCATCAACACTACCGCCCGTACCATTGCTCGAATCTGATGGCTATACAAGAGCGCATATCACTTGGGCTGAGCATCTGACAACAACTCAATCAGCTTCAACCAATATGCTAAACCTAGCTCCTAGATCCATAAATGCTATCCACACTTCGACTCCACTTATATTTACGCCCTATTACCAATATCGACGCTGCTTTAAAGTATCGTTAGATCAGATAACGTTTAACTCATCTAGTGATGATTGCTCAGACAACATCGGTTTTGATCTGCTACATCCTTGCGTGATTTTACGATTAGATCATATCTATTTATATTTTGCTCCAATCCATGCCTCACCGCCCGACTTTCACGAGCGCCGTTATTGGTCAAAGTTAGATTATCAAGCTGCCTTATCTTCATAGTTTTCGTAATAATTATGCCTAACTATCACATAGCGATCAGAGAATATCTTTAATTAGATCTATCAAGCTAAATAGTCGCTTACTTAGTTATCATTCAGATACCCATAAAAAAACTCAGCAATGTCGTTAAGAGCATTACTGAGTGAGGAGAAAACGTTAACTTATCAGACCTTTTTAGGTGCTATTATTCAGCCATAGCAAGGTAGATACCGCGGTTAGACGCATCATCAACATATTGTGAATCGCGCCAAGTCGTATAATTATAGACACCGCTATATGGACTAATACTGCTTTGACGGAAATCAGACACCCAATCCGATCCATCAAAAATCTGAATATGACCATGTGGATGCTTTGAGCTGCGATCATAGACAACCACATCACCAATTTGTGGTGGCATATGATTACTAATTTTAGCAAAGCCTGCACTAGCAAGGGTGCCGCGAGAGGCATATTGGTAAGCTGAGGGGTTAGGTGTAAACTCATAACCAGCTGATTGCAGCGCTTTACGCACGTAGCGTGCACAGTAGCCAGAGCTGCTTGATAATGCCACTCGTGAAGCATTTGCAGCAGCAATCGCAGGAGCAGAATAACGATCTGGAACTGCTGAGCTCGCTTGCTGCTGACGCTCGTATGACAAACGGTTGGTCAGCGTCGCCAACTGATATTCTTTCTGTTTCGCATGCGCACTTAGATTATCAATAGCCTGACTGATTTCATCATTGCTAAAAACATGAGCGCCACTATTGGTACTATAAATATTGCGGCTAGAACCATAGTTATTGGAAACTGAGATATTTGTGATGGTATGACTCAAGGTATTATTTGGTTGAAAGGTTGTTTCGACA
>JARIAA010000199.1 GCA_029264635.1 Psychrobacter sp.
GTGACAAGGTATTGCTAATCGCAGCTTCCCAGCCGCCTGTACCACTAGATGTAAATAAAAGGATCTCACTATCTTGCGTTTTAAATACCTTTTTGGCATCAGCAAGTACGGGTAAAAACGTCTTTGAGAAGTCAGGAGCGCGATGATCTTGAGTCGGCACGTTCATCGCGTGGCGTAATTTTTCTGGAATATTGGTAGGACCTGGGATAAAAATAGGGTTTTGTAGCGACATGATTTACATCCTTGTAAGGGTATATAGAGTAGACACAGTAGCTGTATAAGCGAGGTTTCATGCAAACTTAGCGCAAGAGTCTTCCTGACTCATACCGTTTATTTGTGTATTTTGAGATTTAAAAAATCAACCATGTCAAAGAAAGGAGTTGCAGGTGATCGGTCACTTTACTACTGACTGCGTTCTTTTTATGGTGTTTTGCGGTAATCGTTTTTATGAAGGGTAAACGAAGAGGTTTAGGTTGAAAAAGTGTAGATACTCATCAACTGATTAAAATATAGCATTAATAGTAAATTGTAACAAGGTGTTTTTAAAGAACCTTTATGCTAGACTTCTATCAACTATTGCACTGCATGTGTAGCTGGTTCTAATCTTATTTTATTCCTTTATGTGCTGAGACAAATAACTCATCACTGCTAGTGTCTATGTAAGCAAGGCAAGCAAGACAAATTTATAAAAACACTTAAACCATTAACTTTGTACCATCATATACTTTTAAGAAGATTTTATTATGTTAAACCAACGTCCGTTATATATTCCTTTTGCTGGACCCGTATTATTAGAAACCCCTTTACTAAATAAGGGTAGCGCTTTTTCAGCAGAGGAGCGCAGTAGCTTTAATTTAACTGGGTTGTTGCCTCATAATATCGAGACAATTGAAGAGCAATCTGTGCGTGCTTATCATCAATTACGCTCCTTTACGAGTGATATGGATAAGCATATTTACTTGCGTAATATTCAAGATACCAATGAGACGCTATTTCATCATCTGATTGAGCAGCATATTTAGGAAGTCATGCCGCTCATATACACCCCAACAGTTGGGCAAGCTTGTGAAAAATTCTCGCAAATTTATCGCCGTAAACGGGGTTTATTTATCTCTTATCCTGAGCGCCATAAAATCGATGACATGCTGCAAAATGCCACCAAACAAAAAGTAAAAGTGATCGTTGTTACCGATGGCGAACGTATCTTGGGTCTAGGTGATCAAGGTATTGGCGGTATGGGCATCCCCATTGGTAAATTATCGCTATATACTGCTTGCGGCGGTATTAGCCCCGCTTATTGTCTACCTATTTTGTTAGACGTTGGCACTAATAATCAACAGCTGCTTGATGACCCTATGTATATGGGCTGGAGAAATCCACGCATCTCAGGCGACGAATATTATGAATTTGTAGACTTATTTATTCAAGCAGTTAAACGCCGCTGGCCTGAAGTATTATTGCAATTTGAAGATTTTGCTCAAGAAAACGCGACGCCATTGTTAAATAAATATCGTGATCAAATATGCTGCTTTAATGATGATATTCAAGGAACGGCTGCGGTCTCAGTCGGTGCTTTGATTGCCGCCTGTTTAAATAAAGGGGAAAAACTGAGCCAACAAAAAATAGCATTCTTAGGAGCAGGATCAGCAGGCTGCGGTATCGCTGAGCACATTATTCGCCAAATGCAGCGTGAAGGTTTGACTGAGGAGCAAGCGCGCCGTCAGGTATTTATGGTTGACCGTTATGGCCTGCTTACTGATAACATGACAGAGCTGCAAGCATTCCAAATACCGTTGGCGCAAAAAGAATCAGATATTGAAAGTTGGGATAAAACTCAGAAACTTGGTTTAGCGCAAGTGGTCAAACAGGGAAAAATAACAGTATTGTTCGGCGTCAGCGGACAAAAAGGTTTATTTACCCAAGAGGTGATCAAAACGTTATGCGCTAATACTAAAAACCCCATTGTACTACCGCTATCAAACCCAACGTCTCGTGTCGAAGCTACACCGCAAGAGATAACAAACTGGAGCGAGGGTCGCGCCATTATTGCCACGGGTAGTCCTTTTCCTCATACCACTTTTGCCGGCCAATCTTTTGAGGTTTCTCAGTGTAATAACAGCTATATTTTTCCCGGTATTGGTCTAGGTGTTTTAATAGCACGGGCGACGGGAATCAGCGATAACATGCTCATGGCGGCAAGTCAGGCGCTGGCAGATATATCAATAGAATATGAAAAAGCCCCTGGTGCAATATTACCGCCCATTAAGGTTATTAGAGAGATTAGTGAAAAAATCGCCCATGCTGTGGCCTTACAAGCGGTTGAAGATAAATTAGCATTACCTGTCACAGCAGAGAATTTAGAGCGCCGATTAAAAGCGAATTTTTGGTTACCAGAATACCGAAATTATCGTCGTACTTCTTTTTAGTGTTACAACTTAGCTTCTAGACATCACCTAAAAAAGCCTAGTGTTACTATAGTCCGTACAAAATAAAAGTGTCATGTATTTTATCTGCCTTGCCGTAACATTTTTAGAGTGAATTGACTATACTAAACGAAGAAGTAGCATTAGGCTTTGTTTATTAAATTATCTTTGTTGACACTAATGAGCTGTGCTGAAGAAACTGTACAAGTAAACTTGATAAACTCAGTATATTAAGCGGAGTTTATCATGACTAAGAGAATCTATAGTGCAGGTTTCAAAGCTGAAGCCATCAAAAAGATGGTAGACAACAAGGATAGTATCTCAGCTACCGCCAAGCCGCCAAGCATCGCCATGCAGACTTTATCTAGTTGGCATAACAAAGCCAGCCAAGGCAAGCTTGAGGGAACAGGGCAATATGATCCGCAGCTGATAGCTGTGCTAGAATAAAACAAGTGTCTCAAGCGTCGCTTTCGTTTAAAGAGATGGCTCAAGCCTTCACGACTAAGGCTTGCTCACTAGATTATCACGACATCCTATATTCAGTGTTATTCTTCACAAAACCTTCTTGCTCATAGATTGCTATTCACTTTTATCTGCTGAAAGGGTCAGCTTTATTAACCCTTCTCCATATCAAAGTCATTGATGACTAGCTAACAACCTCTCCTGCTAATAGCGCTTATGCCTTTTAAGCTCTTATGCCCTTATTAACGATTCAAGCACTCCTCTATTAAAATAACCTTAATTCTAAAGGTGTAATTTCAAAGGGTTAATTAACCTGATTCCCCGTCATTTAGATCAGTATAGTAATAAAAATTACCATTGTTGAAATACTGGTTGCAACGCTATAGTTACTATCTTAGTATATCTTGTAGAGTTCAATATTAAGATTGATAATTAAGCTTTGTATAAGGGTAATAATAATTACTGTTCATTATAAGTAAATCATTAAGTTTATTATGAAATTTTAGATCCATTCACTATCACAAGATAAAACCGTCAAGGAAGACCTTATGAGTATCAAAACATTTTCAGCAAAGTGGATGACCGAAGAGCACGAAATGGTATATGACAGTGCTCTAAAGATGTTTCAAAGCTGGGAAGACAGAGATGAAGGCTGGCGCGACAATGGGATGATTGATCGCGATGCTTGGGAAGAGGCGGGCACGATGGGCTTTTTATGTGCCTCAATTCCAGAAGAATACGGCGGCGGCGGCGGCGACTTTGGTCATGAAGCGGCTATTCTCTTGGCGCAAGCGCAAGCGAACCAAGCTGGTTATGGCGGTATGGTGCATTCAGGTATTGTGGCGCCCTATATCTATAAGCTTGGCACCGAAGATCAGAAAAAGTCCTTGTTGCCTAAGATGGCAACGGGTGAGTATATCGGCGCTATTGCGATGACTGAACCGGGTACAGGTTCTGATTTGCAGGCCATTAAGACTTATGCGACAAAAGACGGCGACGACTATATCATCAATGGTTCAAAAACCTTTATCACCAACGGGCAGCATGCCAATATTGTGCTATTAGCTTGTAAGACAGACCGCGATAAAGGCGCTCAGGGCGTCTCTCTTATCCTTGTTGAGACCGACGGTTTAGAAGGTTTTACGCGCGGGCGTAACCTCAAAAAGACGGGTCTTGCCGGACAAGATACCTCAGAGCTATTCTTTAGTAATGTTCGCGTACCACAGAAAAACGTCTTAGGCGGTATGGAAGGTCTAGGCTTTATGCACATGATGCAAGAGTTGCCACAAGAGCGCCTGATTATTGCGCTGAGTGGCTGCGGCGCTATGAAACTGGCTTTAGAGCTGACCCTCGATTATGTCAAGCAGCGTGAAGCCTTTGGCAAGCCGATTTGGAAGTTCCAAAACACCCGCTTTAAGCTCGCTGAGGTGCAAGCAGATTATTTAGCGGTAAAAGCTTTGTGCGATGCAGCAGTTGAGGCGCAAATAGCAGGTAAGCTTGACGCCGCGCAAGCCTCGCTCATTAAGTACTGGGTGACAGAAAAACAGTGCAAAACTATGGATGAGTGTCTGCAACTATTTGGCGGTTACGGTTATATGTCAGAATATCCTATCGCTCGTATGTATGCCGATGCGCGCGTACAAAAAATCTACGGCGGCACTAATGAGATTATGAAAGAGCTTGCTTCCCGCTTTATGTAATGGCCTTGTTTAAAACATAGCTGGATTGATTTATTAAATGGTTTATAACTTATGAATATAGTTGACTGAAAATAAAAAGGCTATAAATTTAAACGCGCTACTGGTACAAATTTTACTTACGTGCTGCTCTCCCTAGAGGATGCGTAAAATTTATCCCAGTAGCGCTATGCCATTTTTAAAGTGTATTAACTATAGCTTGTGAAAAGTCTGGCTATAAACTTGAGATTTATTACTAATTATATTTTTTACTTATTTTAAAGAGAAAAAGGGATTTTTATGACTGAGACTGCTTATATTTATGACAGTATTCGTACGCCGCGTGGCAAAGGCAAAAAAGACGGCGCTTTGCACCAAGCTTCTCCTACTTGGCTGGTTCGTGGGTTATTA
>JARIAA010000204.1 GCA_029264635.1 Psychrobacter sp.
AAAAATCACTTGCAATAGATACAAAAGATAATAGTTGCTTACTATAACATAAAATAACTTTTAGCCCTATAAAATTAACCAAACTTAGACTTCAAACCCTATTCAATTTATAAAAAGGCAATCAAAATCAAAACATTAAGTCTAAGAGGCCATAATACTGACAAAAATAAATTATAAAACAAATTTGTAAAAATTATTTTAATGAGTAAATTATCACAATGATAGGTTTAACAATTTTAAACATATCTGAACAGAAGTTAGAACGATGAACAGTTACATGATATCCATCATTCAAAATCAATCATCTTTAAATACTTAATGCACCGATAAATATAGGTACCCAAACTGCAGTAAGTAAACCGTTGACAGCTAGTCCAAATGCCGCATAGCGTCCAGCAGTGTGACTAATTTGCCATGCCTCTACGGTACCAAATGCATGAGCTGCCAACCCTAAAGCCAAACCTTTGGCGCGATCATCATGAATACCGCGAAATAAAAAACGTGCCAAGCTGCCGCCTATTAACCCTGAGACGATAATAATGAGATTGGCCATGGCTAATGGCGCTTTGATTAAATCTGCCACACTCAGACCGATTGGGGTCGTGACAGAACGGGTAGCAAAAGCCAGTAAAGTATCGTGGCTCAGCGAAAACAGATAAGCCAATGACATGGGTAGGAGTGCTCCAACCACACTAGCAATAGCAACAATTAGACTTAAGCTTTTGACGGGTAAACCTTTAAAGCTCATTGCCGCCAGTGGCACGGCTAGCAACACAGTAACATAGCCTAATAAGTGATCGAATACAGGCTTGGCAACGCCATAGTAATTATTATAATCCCATTGCAAAATGAACAAAAATACAATGACTAGCACAAGAGCGGTGATTACCATGGGTAACCATGAGATTTTTCGGGCTAGTACACGTGCAGTTACATGCGCAGCTAAGGTCAACAATATCGCGGCAAGGGTTGCCGTAAATACACTATCAAAGCTCATTATCTCTCTCCGCAGCTTATGGCTGCCCCTTTTGTTTATTATTGGCGTTAGTAGGGTGATGGCTATCATGATTTAGCCAGCGATTGGCGAGTATGCCAAGTCCCCAAAGTGGTATGAGCGTACTTATTAGGATAGTTAGCATAACTCCCCATAGCTCATCACCTAGTGCAAAAAGCAGCAAACCTGCACCCGCTGATAAGGGCAAAAAGGCAAAGCCACTATCGACTAATAGGGTATTGCTGGCTTGAGTCAACCAGCCAGGCAAACCTTTTAGTAATCGCCATATTAGTAAAATGAAAAACATCACTACGAGTCCCACCACATTGGCGGCTTTTTCAACCCCCGCCCACTCACAAACTATAAGCGCTGTTTCACGAACGACCACGACCATAATCAACGTCAAGACCAACGCTATCCATGGTGGCATAGTTGATGAGTGGGTAGTTTTCATAAGTAGTCCTTACCAAGATAGCAATCAGGCAATGTAGTATTAAAATAAGGTGTATGTCGTTGTCGCAGAAGGCTGTTTGTAGCGCGTTATGACGTCGGTACTGCTTTTATTTAGGATTGACTATGTCTATTGTAGCCAAGACTAAAGTGTAGACATGGGTCATCAGTAGAGACTTTTATCGCCTCTTAGAAGACAGTTTGCTCGATTATATACACAATAGATAAACTAATAAACCTTGAAGCAGATTAAGAAGATTTAATAGCTCAACGTAATGGATAAGTCTACGGTTCAGTGATGATGCTAGTCCAAAATAAAAAGGTCTGTATCAGCTAAAAAATAGCAAATACAGACCTTTTTTGAACTAAGTGAGGTTTTGAACCGATTACGACTCTGAGTCAGTAATTTGGGAATAATCGGTATTGAGCTGAGTATCACCATCAATGCTAAATTTCTCATCAGCATCAAAAAAGTCATCAGACTCTGGCAAGTCCATATTCTCAAAGTTATCGTCGACGATATCAGCCGCTGGCTCATCTTTAATAGCCTTTTCAAAAGGCTCAAGCGTAGGCATTAATAGTGTCGCCTGTGCTAGCGGCAAGACGTCTAATGGCGATAAGTTGGCCTGACCAAGTAGTTGTTTCAATCTATCACTTGGTAGACGAATCGTTAAACACTCATGTCCCGTCTCATCATAGCTCTCTGCTTGGATAACACCCAGCTCGTATAGCGCGTTTTTAAGTTGACCGGCATCATAAGGAAGGGTCAAGTCAAACGTAGTCAGCGTACCCGTCAATAATTGCTGCACAGCCAGTGTCAACGCGTCCATACCAAGGTCGTCTTTTGATGACACATAGACACGGTTAGGTTTACCCTCGGTTGCGTAACCGATGCGAGCAGGCTCACCTGTTAGATCAATTTTATTATAAATATTAAGCACGGGCACATCGTTACCAATCTCGGCCAAGACGTCTTTAACCGCTTGGATTTGCTCATGCATGTCCTCGCTTGAGGAGTCGATAACATGTAGCAGCAAATCTGCTTCTAACGTCTCCTCCAACGTCGCATGAAAGGACTCAACCAATTCATGCGGTAAGTGACGCACGAAACCAACCGTATCGACCAGTACGACGCGGCCCACGCCTTGCCAATCTAAACGGCGTAGCGTCGGATCCAAGGTGGCAAACAGCTGATCTGCTGCATAGATGTTCTCATCGACTAAGCGATTAAACAAAGTTGACTTACCCGCGTTAGTATACCCAACTAACGAGATCGTTGGCACGTCTGATTTTTGGCGTTTAGCTCGACCTTGCGCACGAGTTTGTCTTACTTTATCGAGCTTGTTTTTAAGCTGATTCACCCGTGTCTGTAACAGGCGGCGATCCGTTTCAAGCTGCGTCTCACCGGGACCACGCAGACCGATACCGCCTTTTTGGCGCTCCAAATGCGTCCAACCACGTACTAAACGGGTAGATAAATGATTCAACTGCGCAAGCTCTACTTGTAGCTTACCTTCATAAGTACGGGCGCGCTGAGCAAAGATGTCTAAAATTAAACCAGTTCGATCAAGTACGCGGCACTGAATCAGGGATTCAATATTACGCTCTTGAGAGGGCGATAGGCTATGATTAAACAGGACGATATCGGCATCGTGTTCACGAACCAACTCGGCAATCTCTTCTGCTTTGCCGCTACCAACGAAGTATTTGGCATCGGGTCTGGCGCGTGAGCCAGTTACAAGTGCCAAACGATCTGCACCTGCGGAGTCCGCCAATAACTCAAACTCGCCTAGATCGTCAGGATCTTGAATTTGACGGATGTCTAAATGTACAATAATGGCGCGCTCGCCACCTGAATGTCTTTCAAAATATTCCAAAAAGTATCACCTATAAATAGAGTAAATAAATTGCTACTATCATATGAAAGTACTTTATTAAAGCAGCGTTCAGTTTAAGTTTATATGCGGCCTGATGTCTCGATATTAAAGCGTATAAAGACAATTAGCGAGGGTTTTATGTTACAGCGCCCTTCTTTGCTAAGATAAGAGCTAGGCACCAAAACTGAGTGAACAAATCGTCACTGACTAATGAAACTTTGTTATACTTATCTCAGTCTTTACTATCAATTTTACGCTAAAATCATTCTTTTAATCAGTTAATCAATCAAACCATTATCTAATCATGAGGGACACAGATGGGTCAATCTAAGTCAGGCTTTTCACTCAGAAAACAGCTCGGCCGTGGTAAGCAGATCGCTGGTATGACCACTACTATCGCTGGCGGTATGCGAACAGCACAGCGTATTGGTGCCTTTCGTGAGCCACCACGCGAGACGCTACCGCGCTATATCCAGACTTTTTGCCGTAAGATGGCAGGCTCCTTTGGCGTTAAAATCGTCCAAGTACAAGCGGTGCCGCAGCATCATGGCCTATGGGTATCCAATCATGTCTCGTGGATGGATATTCCCGTAGTCGGCTCAGTGAGCCCAGCGTTTTTTTTATCAAAGGCAGAGATTGGCGATTGGCCCATATTTGGTAGGCTGGTCCATGCTGCAGGGACCGTATTTATTAAGCGTGGTTCGGGTGATGTCGGTTCGGTCGCGACACAAATCGCAAGCTTCTTAGAAGAAGGTTTTTCAGTTATATTCTTCCCTGAAGCAACCACAACTGATGGCAAAAAAGTAAAGCGTATTCATGGCACTCTGCTGCAAGCTGCTATCGATGCTGACGTACCCATCCAACCGCTTGTGCTATGTTATGTCAATAAAGACGGTACCTTGAGCGAAGAGCTGCCTTATTATGGCAAGCTTACGATGAAAGAGAGTATCAAAAAGGTGCTAGATAGTAAGGATGTCACCGCTTATGTGTTACCGCTTGAACCCTTAGATCCAAACGGACATAATAAGAGTGAGCTGACCAATATATTGCAAAAACGCATGCAAGAGGGCTTGGCGGAGCTACATAGTCGCGTATTAAGTCAGCCTGCCAATAAAGTAGAAAAATTGGCAACAACTTCATAATGTGTTGAAATACTGAGAATCTCTATTAGAAAAGGCGCAAATCGCAGTGACAATACTAGCGATTTGCGCCTTTTTTATGTCAGTAATAAATACTAAGTAATGTTAGTCATACAACCTTATGGAGAAGGGTTAGGCTGGCGGGTATGCACAGCTTCTATGGCATCTAGTACATCTGTCGTCAATGTTAGGTTAATGCTATCAATAT
This sequence comes from Psychrobacter sp., assembly GCA_029264635.1. Classification (GTDB taxonomy): domain Bacteria; phylum Pseudomonadota; class Gammaproteobacteria; order Pseudomonadales; family Moraxellaceae; genus Psychrobacter. The sequence goes on from JARIAA010000204.1 coordinate 4,669, forward strand.
TTGATTTTAATTGCTCGGTAGTGGTTGCCCCGATAATATTGCTCGTGACAAATGAGCGTGAGCTGACGAATGCTAACGCCATTTGTGCCATATCTAAGCCTGCATCGGCGGCTATCTTAGCATATTGAGCGGTTGCTTCTTTCGCTTGTTCATTAACGTAGCGCTCAAAACGGTCGTATTTAGTCAAGCGCGCGCCAGCAGGTCTTTTGCCATCGAGATATTTACCTGATAGGACACCAAAGCCAAGCGGCGAATAGGCAAGCAGGCCGACGTTTGAGCGATGCGAGATTTCTGCCATTCCCACTTCATACAAACGGTTGAGTAGGCTGTATGGATTTTGCACTGTGATCGGAGCTTTTAAATCATGTTTATCTGCTTCCGATAGATAGCGCATCAGACCCCAAGCGGTATCATTAGATAACCCATAAGCGCGAATACGACCCTTTTTAATCTCATCGTTTAGAGCACTGATGGTTTCCAAAAATGGTGTCAAGTCTTCTAGGGGCTGCGCAGCCATATCTTCAGTATAACCGCGCTGACCAAAATAGTTCGATTGGCGCTCAGGCCAATGTAGCTGATAGATATCAATATAATCGGTCTGCAAACGCTCAAGGTTACCGTCAATAGCGCTACCTATCTGTTTGGCGGTATAACGCGTTTGCCCATCACGCAAAAAGCTCATAGGCGACATTTTGCTGGCAAGTATGACTTTATCGCGCTGCTTGGTTTTGTTAAACCACGTACCGATAAAGCGCTCGGTATCACCTTGCTTATCTTTGTCTGGCGGCGATGGATACATCTCAGCGGAATCCCAAAAATTCACGCCCGCGCTTAGTGCCAAATCCATCTGAGCATGCGCTTGAGACTCGGTATTTTGCTGACCCCACGTCATAGTACCCAGACAGATTTTAGAAACTTTTTCATCGATTTGCGGCAATGTTTGATATTGCATCTGACTATCCTTCTTATTTTATTATCGTCTGAACGATTGATGTTAGATCAGCTGGATACCAGTTACCCCAGGAGGGGTGACCTGAAATATTTTTACTTTAAATAATACCGACTGCCCAGCAAGAGGATGATTAAAATCTACCTCGACTTCATCGTCATCGATCGCACTTATCGTACCTGGCAGCGTGTTTTTACCTTTGTCCTCAAACTCAATCATCATGCCAACTTCAGGGTGGTCGGCGACTAACGCAAATTGAGCGCGGCTAAAATGCTGAATGTTATCAGGATTCCACTCGCCAAACGCTTGCTCTGGCTCTAGATGCGCACTACGCGTATCACCAGCTCGCAAGTTCATCAATACTTGCTCAAAGCCTGGCAAAAAACTTTCATCACCAATCGTCAATGTCACAGGGGCATCACGATTAAAAGTTGAGTCAATGATTGTGCCATTTTCTAAAGAGACCTCAAAGTGTAGTTTAACAAGACTGCCGTAAGCAATACGGGTGTCTTCATTGGGATTGATAAATTGTGATTCAGTCATAATCAAGTGCCATTAGTCGATAATATAGAAGGGTTCTTTAATGAATATAATATGAGAAATGATAAGGCAATTATTGACCAATGTAAGCGTTAATAATGTAACCTAAATAGTGTACTATATTCGACTAATATCGGCGGAGATAAGCAGACATATGACAACCAGACAGCAAGGCTACGTCAAGATGTGGCAGGATGATAAAGGTTTTGGCTTTATTGAAAGTGATGCAGGCGAATCGCTCTTTTTTCATATTAGTGAGTTCAAAGCGCAACGACGCCCTGATATCGGTGAGCAAGTTGTCTTTATCATCTCGAAAGACAATCAAGGACGAATGCGCGCAACAGATGTGCAAGAGCTCAGTTTCGTACAACAAAAAATGGCACAAAAGAATCAACAAATTCGTCAGCGTAATCAAAAACGTAGTGTACAAGCACAGTTTGAGGCAGGACAAAAAAAACGTTTACTGCTTGGTGTTGGGTTTTATGGTGTGTTGGCCTTACTCGCCTTGATGGGCGATATCAGCTGGCTGGTTGTCGGATGGTACATAGCGCTTGGCGGTATTACTTATATGATGTATGCCAAAGATAAGGCCGCGGCGCAAAGTGGCGCTTGGCGTACGCCTGAATCAACTTTGCATTTGTTGAGCGTACTTGGCGGTTGGGTTGGGGCAATGGTTGCGCAAACTTATCTACGTCATAAATCGCAAAAACCTGAGTTTCGGATGACTTATTATTTAACTGTCATTATCAATTTGGCGTTGCTGCTCTTTGTTATATCGGGTAAAGGTTTAGAATTTTTAAATGAGCTATTGTAGGTATATGAACCATAATCATAGAGTAAAGAGACGACTCACTTAATCTAAATTTGCGCTAACATTTGCTTATAAACCGCCGCATCTCGAGCTGAAAAACAGCAAAAAATAACCTCACGGATTGAAAATTTAGCCCCTTGCTTTAAGCCGCTTCTGACGTAATTTTGCACGGTATTCACAGCAACTTTAGCGGCTTTATCGATTGGATAACCATATACACCCGTACTGATGGACGGAAAAGCAATGCTGATCGTATTCTCTTGTGCCGCTAGTGCTAGAGACCTCTCATAACAACTAACAAGTAGGGCTTCTTCCCATTTATCGCCGCCATGCCAAACAGGTCCTACCGTATGAATCACGTACT
>JARIAA010000227.1 GCA_029264635.1 Psychrobacter sp.
ATACTATGATGAATAGTGTTTTTTTCATTCACTTTAAAGTTTTGATGGTAGCCGCGCATTGGAAACAGGGGTAAATTATAACCAAGTGGTTTAATCAAATCGTTAGACCAAGGGCCCGCCGCAATGACTAATTTATTACTATAATATGTATCGTTATCAGTGACAATTTTCCAGCCGTCTTCGTCTTGTACTATCTCTTTTACATCACTCTCTTTTATCGTACCCTGCATGTCTTGGAAGTTTTTAGCATACGCTTTCACCAAGTAACTTGGGTTTGACACCTGCCATGAGTTGAGCCAATGAATAGCACCGACAAAGCCTGCAAAATTGGCTGTAGGCTCCATTGCTTGTAATTCTGCAACGCTCAATACGTTGTGTTCAACGCCCTGCTCGCGCGCATCGATAGCTGAGGTAATGGCCGCTTTAAAGGTGTCTTCAGAGCGATGCAATTGTAGCCAGCCATCACGAGTAATCAGCTCATCAGCGCCAGAGGCTTCGATCATCGTCTGATGCTCACTGGTGCAATGCGCAATCAGCGTCTGCCATTCTGCTTCTATTTTTTTGACCGAGGCTGGCGTAGAATACTTCCAATACTGCAATAGCGCTTGATGATAACGTAGCAAAGCGGGTATACGGTAGCGTATATCTGTGCCTTGATTGGGCAGCACTCTGACCATCTCAGTGAGCTGACGCGGGAATGGATGGGTATGAATGGCTTCACGTTGAATCAGTCCAGCATTACCGTAAGAAGTCTCTGAGCCTGGAAGTTTTTTATCTATTAATAACACCTGCGAGTTGTTTTTTTGTAGATGCCACGCAATTGAGGTGCCAACCATGCCAGCACCAATAACTATAACCTCATAGCGCATAAAATATCCTTCCCGTGATAGGTAGTAGAGTCTTGAATATCAGGAAGTGATAATAACGCGAACCTGAGAATTAATAAACCCATATCTAACGGAATTTTTTGTTATAAAATACTTTCGGTTATACATAATTTTAGAACACTAGATTACTTGCCTAACTTTATCACTATAATTCACCTCTTAATATAACTATAACAAGAATATACCCCTCATTGACCCGCTGGAGTGTTGACCTATGAATCCTATTTTGATCGGCTACGGCTTTTTGATGTTAGCCATCATTTTTGAAGTGCTTGGTACTACTTTTTTGGTCAAGTCCGAACAATTCACGCGGCCAATTCCAACGCTATTAACGGCTATTCTTTATATTTGCTCGTTTTATCTGTTAACCCAAACCTTAAAAACGATTCCTTTAGGCATTGCTTATGCGATTTGGGGCGGTGTCGGTATCGTATTGACCGCTATTATCGGAGTGACATTATTCAAGCAAAGTATTGATATGCCAGCAATGATAGGTATTGCTTTGATTATTAGCGGGGTTATTGTGATTAATGTGTTCTCAACGTCGGTTGGGCATTGAGGAGGTATAAATTGAGCAATTATAGCGATATATCTTAAAAATTAATGACGCTTCTCTACCCCTCTTTAAAATAAAGCTGCAACCATTTATTCAGTCCATCAATATCAAACGCTTGCGCGCCATAACCAAGCGTTAGCAAATGCTCAGGCAAGTATTCATCGAATTACTCAATCATTTTATGGGTACCTTTTTGGCAAGTTTGGTAGCCGACAGTAAAGATCTCGACATACTTATTACCGCGCTACGTAAAATTAAAAGTAAAGTTGGTCAATATGGGTATGTGCCTATAATTATGGTAGTCATTATTTTTACACGTTTGCGGAATGTCTTGACGCAAATATGGCGAAGGAATACACTTTATTTAGATGGATTTGTATTGGTTGTCTCTAAACCCCATTGTCCATCATTAAGGACATGTATATGACTCTCTATGCGATATCTCTGAAAGTTACAGAAATTGAAGTAATTGATGATGGCAACAATGGTCAAGGTGCATATCATAAACTATCATTTCCTCATTATAGCAACGATGATTATTTTCTTAATCAAACCTTAATAACTGGTAAGACGATTAAAGCTTCTTCTTTAATGCAGCGCTCGCTTTTCTCTAAAAAATATATTCATACGGGTAGTAGCATCTATAGGTTATCTGTAGAGCGCCAAAGTTCAAGTAGCATATGGTATGCTTGGGCTGTAGCTTCATTGGAAATAGACCCAAAAAATTCTTTGGGCGATACAGTATGGTATATTGAAACTCACGCAAAAGGCGCAAATAGCCCCAATGTCTCAAAAATTAAAATATAGTTTACTTTAAAAACTACTGAAATGTCTTTTACAGGTTCTAGTGATCTAGTCGCATTTGCGGATCGTGACTGTCAGGGGGCATTTACTGAGTTACGCGGTGGAAAGCTGCAGCCTCAAGGATATAAGCCTCACGGTTATACTGAGGATATTGATAGTAGAGAAGAGCTATCTCAAGTGACTCGCTATGGAGTACAGGAACTTCGTCAATTAGGTAACGATACGATGAGCTGTTTGGCAATTCTTGGGGCAGAAGGCTACGTATGGATATATGAGCACGATTTTGCCGATCCTCGGTTTGAGAATGGCAGATCTAGGCGTTTTGGTCCATTTAACGGATATAGTTTAACCTATATAAATCTACATCATGAATTTTTAGTAACGTTTCCTGATAGAAGTCTTGATAACCAAGTTTCAGCTATAGAAGTAGCGACTTTATTGCCATCTTCAGTCCGTTGAAACCATAATAATTGTCACGCACTGATTGAGTAATTATGAGGCAATAATCAGTGTCTTATATAGTGTTGGCATCAGATGATTCACGTTTGGCCTGAATACCGATCATGTCTGACAGTATCGCTAATTGATCTTCATTTTTGATAATATGAGTTAACCATTGATCTAGTGGCATGTCTGCCCAATCGATGGCACGTCCTAATAAGAATGTCACTGGGCTATGCGGCTCATTGGTCGCAAAGTAGTCTTGGATTTGCCCTAAGAGTTTAAGTGCTTGACGACGGTTGCTTTGATGATCACGGTTAGTAGGATTAAAGCTGGTTGACGTGACGTTTGTTGAAGCAGATGACTGTCCAGCGCTCTTTGATATCATATCCTCATCACTATTGTCATAGATATTCGCATCAGTTATATCTTCTTGCATAGCCTTATCTGTATGATCAGGTATCAACGGTTGCAAATGTTGTTTGAGTGCAACTAATAAATCGGTTACTGGCGCAAAGACTGGCGCGTCCATTCCCATAAGATCGTTAAGCTGATCGGTTAGGGTCTGCCACTGAGTAGTTATAGTATCAAGTTCTGTCATTAACGCTTGTTGCCAAGACTTACTACTATTCTTTATAGCTTGATTATAATCGCCAAGGGTTAACTGATTACTAGCGCCATTATCTGGATTTTGCTGACGCTGCTTGTCATGGTCACGAGCGGTTAAATAGTAGTTGTAATTATAATGCTCAGTTCTACTGTCTGAGAGGGTGAGCTGTTTAAGATCATCCGTCAAAGCCTTAACAAACCATGAGAGCAATCCTGCCCTAATGTCCATACTATCGTCTTCACCATCTAGCGGCGGATACATGGTGAGCCAATACTCATTATTTAGCTCCTGTAGCAAGCGCATCCCATGACTGATACCTGCTAGATGCTCAGTATGACTGAGCGCATCGACATACCATAGTGCTAGCTTCATATCTTTACTAGTATTAGTCAGCAAAACTGCACATTGATTTTCCACAAATTCCCAATCAGCAACTTTGAGCTCAGTGACCCAGTTGCCTTGCGCCAGTAGCGGATCATCTTCTTGACGAGCAGCAACGATAGCATCCATGCGTGGGTCAAAGGTCAGGTCTTCACCCACACCATGATGGCTGTCATCAATAGGTGCGATAAGGGTATCGATATCAGTTAGTAAGGAGTTAACACTATTCATTATAATAAATCCTTCTTAATAAAGTCTTTGATGGCCGCTTTTTTCACTGATGGCTTTTTAATGGTCGGTTTTTTGGTAGCAGGCTTCTTAGCTAAAAGTTGTTTGCTTGATGCTTTATTGACGCCGCCTTTACACTCAGAATCACTGCATTGGGCCATTTGATTAAGTGCTACAATAGCATCCGTATCGAGACGATAGACAAAATTATCGGTCTCATCAACGACTACCGTTATTTTCTTTAAAACACTCTGACTATCGTCGTGAGAAAGTAATTGACCTGCTAGCTGCGGTAGTAGCGTCTGGCTGATGATGGCATCGGCATTACGTGCGCCAGAATCGACCTCATGACAACGTGATAAAATCAGCTCAATCACTTCAGAATTAATGACACAAGGTACGTCGTAATTATCGCGAATACGATCAGTGATTTTATCCAGCTTTAAGCGAATAATTTCTGCTAGCGCATCATCCGTCAGTGGATAATAAGGAATCACTGTTAGACGACCTAAGAATGCTGGCTTGAAGGCTTTATACAAATGCGGGTTAATGGTCTGTTTCAGGCTGTCACTATCAGGTAAGCTAAAGACAGTAACGGCAGGATCAATATTGATACATTGCTGCATGATTTGTGCTGAACCAACATTACTGGTCAATAAAATTAGAGTATTTTTAAAGTCAATTAAACGCCCTTCGCTATCTTCCATCATCCCTTTGTCAAAGACCTGATAAAATAAATCCAATACATCTGGATGGGCTTTTTCAACTTCATCGAGTAAAAGCACACTATAGGGGCGACGGCGGACGGCCTCAGTCAATACGCCTCCTTCACCGTAGCCAACGTAGCCTGGCGGCGAGCCTTTTAAAGAGGCAACGCTATGCGCTTCTTGATATTCGGATAGATTAATCGTGATTAGATTGCGCTCACCACCATACAATACCTCTGATAACGCCAATGCCGTTTCTGTCTTACCAACGCCGCTTGGCCCTACTAATAAGAACACGCCTTGCGGGCGATTGGGATCATCAAGGCGTGCTTTTGCGGTCTGAATCCGCTTAACAATAGCGTCGATGGAATGGTCTTGTCCAATGACGCGCTTTTGTAAAGTGTTAGCCAAGGCTAATATATGATTTTTTTCATTGCCAGCCATATCGTTAAGTGGAATACCTGTCCAATCTGAGATAATCTGCTTAATAACCTGCCGATCCAATACAGGATGGATAAGGCGATGCGTCTCTTGTATCTGTTTTAGCGCCTGTTCAGTATTTTGATACTCAGACTGTTTGTCCAAGCGCGCCTTTGCACTAAGAGTATCAGAGCCGTCTAGGTTGCCATTCAATTGTTTATTAAGTGCATCAAGCTTATCGTTAAGCTCGCGTTGCTCCTGCCAGCGGGTCGTCATACTAGTAATGTTTTGTTGATTCGACTGGCGCTGCTCATCAAGTACTGCTATTTTTTGGCTCACTTTTTCTTTTTCATCAGCACTACCAATGCGCTCAAGCTGCTGACCGAGATTATTAATGTGTTGCTCTAGCTGCGCGCCCTTAGCTTTTAGTCGATCAAGCTGATTAGGCATGGCAGTCTTAGACAAGCTTACGCGTGCAGCTGCCGTATCTAACACGCTTACCGCCTTATCGGGTAGCTGTCTGTCACTGATATAACGTGCTGATAGCTCGACCGCAGCTTGTAGCGCATCATCGTCTATTAATATACCGAAATGCTCTTGCACCTTGGCACTCAAACCACGAATCATCGCGACCGCCGTATCGATATCAGGCTCATCGACTTTGACGACTTGGAAGCGGCGCGATAAGGCAGCGTCTTTTTCGAAGTACTTTTTGTACTCTGACCAAGTAGTAGCAGCAATCGTTCTTAGCTCACCGCGAGCCAGTGCCGGCTTAAGTAAGTTAGCAGCATCATTTTGACCAGCCTGCCCGCCAGCACCAATAAGCATATGTGCCTCATCGATGAACAAGATAATTGGGTGTAATGAGGCTTGAACTTCTTCGATGACTTGTTTTAAGCGATTTTCAAATTCACCTTTGACACTTGCTCCTGCTTGCAGTAGCCCCATGTCGAGACTACGTATCGTCACGTCTTTTAATTGATCAGGGACATAACCTGCGACTATCTTTTGTGCCAAGCCTTCTACTACAGCAGTTTTACCAACGCCTGCCTCACCCGTCAAGATAGGATTGTTTTGGCGACGACGAATCAAAATATCGATCAGTTGATGAATTTCAAACTCACGACCAATGACTGGGTCTATTTGTTCAGCACTAGCTTTAGCGGTTAGGTCATAAGTATATTTATCCAAGGCAGGTGTTGGCTGCTTGGTGGTCTGGCTTATATCTGATTGATCGTAACTGTTATCAGAATTAGCACCATCAGACTTTGAACCATCAAGTTCACCACTACTGAAATTGCCATTCTCACTTAACGCAGCTTTGTCTGATTTAACTGAGCCACTACCTTCGGTACTACCGAAACACTGGCGATCATAATCGTCCTTGAGGGTAAAGCGATCGATATACTGTAATTGCTCCGGCAGGGTTTTGAGTAGTGACTGGTAACGCTCATAAGTTAATAGCACCAATAGTATGTGACCTGAGCGAATTTCTAGCGGACTATTTTTGTTCTCACTTTGTCCATGTTGGCTACTCGCTAGCTCCCACGCATCCTCTAACAAAGCCATTAAGCTTTGACTAAATACAGGCGTTACGCCTGTTGCCTGACTAATACCAGCAAGTAAGTCTGCTACCTGTGATAACAATAACTGCTGATTAATCTTATTGATGTTTAATATCTGATCGACATCATTGTGCGGCGTAGCAATGAGTTCATGCAGCAAGTGGATGGTATCAACTTCGCGATGCCCGTTATTGATACAAAGCCTAGCTGCCTGCTGCAAACACTGGCGACAGCTTGGACTTAAACGGGTAATAACAGCTTTTAGTTGGCTCATAAATCTTTTCCTTTAGCATTCTCATTTGATTTAAATTATATTTATAAACCTAATACCAGTTTCCTAACTGACAGCTCTTTAACTGAATTGGTGAAGGCTGTTTTTTATCTTCTAAGCTATAACACTCTCACTGAGTTATAATTTTCACTGAATAGGCAGTGCGTAACGAGTGTCATCATGATGCTTCGTCGCTGGCTGCGATATTAAAAAACCACCGCGTCCCAAACCACCAAAACCCTCTTCAGATAATGACAAAGGGGTAATATATTGTTTGTCCAACTCTAGCTGCATCTCGACCGCCAAGCTCACACCGCACCATTTACGAATAAAATCAATGATGACTCGATACATATCACCTGCAGGTAACAATCTAAGATAGCGCTTAGCATCCAATTGATGAAATACTATCCTAATCTTACTGTCGAACTGCACAACACGCGCGCCGCAAAACGCTGATACACCAAGCGCTGCATACTCTCCACCAAGCGCTGTCTGTTCGGTAGCTGGTAGATCAAACCACTCAGGAACGAACTGCTGAACACTGACCGTGCTATCCAAAAAATGTGACAATACATGAGCTAATTGATCGGCAGTCAGACGCCCCGGAGCAATCATGCCAGCATAAGCAATCAAGCTGTCTATTGCCGTCAATTTCTTGGGCTGACGCGCAAGCGCTCGCAGGCTTAGTAGATAGCTGTCTTTTTTATTATTTAATTCATACTGCAATGGCAAGTTATAAAACCAGCTCGCTTGGACGTATAAATCCGTCAGACGATGGTTAAACAAGTCTAAAAACGCAGTTGCCGCTTTATCTTTTGCATGATGCACTCGCGATGCTAGCTGATCGGTATACATCGCTGGTAAGACAGACATTGGGCCAGTAAGTCCGATAACCGCTGGGTAAACCTCTAATTGCCTAACCTTTACTTGGCTGGACTTTATTTGACTGGCATTTATTTGATTAGCATTATCGTCCATATTGTCTTGTATGATTAGCGACATCGACTCAATCTCAGCTTGTGGATACGCCAAAGACAAGGAAGCACGGTAGCGCACCTCGATAGGTGCATGCCCTATACTGGCTTCATGACGGACCAAACGTAACGCCTGCAATAAATCGTAAGCTTGCGGCGTAGCGATTAGATCCGTTAAATAAGAGGACTGAGACCGCTGCGTGGCTGACATCTATAAATCTCCTCTTTGGTTACGGCATCACTAATGACAACTTCAACAAAGCTATTTAAGCTGGCGTGATAGCCAAAAACATGAGCCAGTAAATGGGCAAACTGACGGATACTAACGCCTGCAAAGTTTTTTTGATTAATGCGAATATCAATCTCGGTTCCACGCACAAATCCTGGTTGTGGTAGACGTTGAATACGCCGAGCTTTAATACTGGTCGCAACAGAGACAATGCCTTCGACCAAAAGTTTATTTGAGGCTGATTGCGTAATATCGTACAGCGATAGATACTCTTTCATCAGCTCAGCGTCTTTGGCAGCAAGGGATAAAAAGTTTAAGCTAATCAGTGATATCAGTCGCCAGCGCTCCTCACCGGTGTATTCAAAACGTGCAGTTCTGGTCGGCTGTTTTAATAATGACAGACTATTAAAGCTCGTCATCGCTTCACTAAACAGATCACCGCGACTTTGACCAAATACCAGTTGCGCAGGCAAGTCCCTGTTGGTGCATAGCAAAGAGGCGCTCATGCTGACCGCGCCTGACGAATCTTCGCGGCTCTTTTCTACAAACATAATCTGATATTCAAAACCCTGCTTAAATTCAGCCATATCCTTATCACGTTTGATATGATAATAACGACCGTCATCTTGCTGCTCATAATGATTTAGCGCATAAAATGGATAGTACTCACGCTGTACTAAACGGCTATCACTTTGTTTGGATTCTATGACTTTATTGACCTCATAAATTTCATGTTGAAAAAGCGCGCGGGTATCGGGCACTAAGTCATAATAAATAGAACGATGAGTTACTTGAATGGGCTTCGCTGCTGCCTTAAATAAGTTTACGACTGGCGTACAAAACAACTTGATACTACTGGCACTCAGCTGTTGCAGATTTTTTAGGCGAATAGTGTTCTTTTTATCAAACTTAAAATAACAACGAATCTCAAAACCACCACTATCAATTTTTAACTCAGGGCAAACATGACCAAGATTCAAGCGTAGAAAATTAAATTTTTCTGGAAAATAGAAATATTCTTTTAATAAAGCGGAGGCGGCATTACTCACTCTGTGGGTTGGCAGAATCTGCTGCTCAGGATTGAAGCCAATAATCTCAAACGGACTACCGACTACTTTATTGACTTGACTACCGTGGAGATGACTTTGTCTAACATCGCACCATAGCAAGTCCCACAGGCTAGTCCCTTGACTGGCATCTTCATCTATATATAAATCCAGCGAGTGATCCTGTAATGCTTGATAATCAAAGCTTGAGTTGAGACCTTTAAACTTAATACTAATACAACCGTTGAGCAGTCCATGCTGATGATCATACACTTCTTGATGGGTCTCAAAACTGACATTATCGATCTCTAGAGGTAGCAAGGTGACGTCTTGAGTTGATTGAAACTGACAAGGTGTACCATTTATTTTTTGAGTAGAGAGCGTGGTTTGTTTAGGTACCAAGACAGCTTCGCTCATCGCATTGCCCTGTACACCTAGATTAAATTGGGCGATCGATACTGAAGGAAAGGGTTTGAGATAGTCGGGATAAACGACTGCTAATAAAGACTCGGTAAAGTCTGCGTATGAATCATCCAGCTTTTTATTAATGCGCGCGCTAATCAACGAAAAAGCCTGTATCAGTCGTTCGATATGCGGATCATCTACGGTATCGTGTCCCATTAATAGCCGACTGGCTATTTTCGGATATTTCTTGGCAAACTCTTTTGACTGCTTATTAAACAAACTAAGTTCATGCTCAAAATAAGGAAGTAGACTATCCATGGTGCCTCAATATATTTATCGCTGCTATATATGCAAATTTAGCTATGAAATAGATTATTTTATTAAGTAACGTTGAGAGCTTGGTTCAAAAAATGCATCGAAACTCACCAGCTCTTGCGCTGGGTAAACTTTCAGTAAGGCTTCAATAGAAAAACAAAGCTGATTAACATCGACAGCACCCATATCTAGCGATACTTTAACGTTTTTTAAACGGCTGTCTTGCTGCTCGACGGTTTGAGCAATTTGTCGGCAGATATAATCGCAGTCAGCAGGGTTTGCGCTACTAAGACCGACAAAGTCCAGTATTCCAAAATTCAATATGGATGAGCGCACATGTGGATATTCTTGTAACCTATCAGAGACCACACAGCGTGTATTCAATAAGGATTCCAAATCTTGCGCAACCGAAGATTTCAACTCATCAATATTGAGTCGACGTACAACAAGTTCGTGCGTTAGATGACGAGGTTGATCGTCAAATAACTGTTCAAACAAGTTGGGACGAAACCCAATTTCTTTATTAGATGCTTTAGTAGCGTAACTCATAAATATAGTCATTCCATCTTAGAAAATAAAAAAGAAAGGCCCAAACCTTTCTTTTTAAGCATAATGAGAACTGACATCTACGCTGCCTATCTTAAGCCGTATAGGTAGCAGTATTATTAGCTAGTGACCATTTCTTAGTGACCGCGCCTTTAGCAGTACCATCAATATCTTGTTGGGTGTAAGTCCATTCAACAGCGGCATATTTGATACCAACCTCTTCTGTTGGTACACCTTCAGCACGTACTGTTGGTCTAACACTAGCGATAAGTGCATGCTTAAGTTTAATCTCAAGATATTTGACACGCTTGTCACCATTGGCACGGTAAAAATCAATTTGAATTTCATCAAAAGTGTAGCCAGCTGAACACGCTTCCCATAACTTAGGACTGGTTGAGTCCAAGTCTTTCATAAACGTCATATCTGAGTGTTCGCAGCGCTCAGAAGTGTGGCCACCGACGCTACTGGCTGTCGCTGACTTTGGTTGACGAATCAGATGATCCCATGTATTTACTTCAAGCCAGCCTTTATGCTCACTATCGCGAGACTCGCCATCAATTTTGTATTTACCACGGAACTGAATATAGATATCCTTCATATCACATACCTTGTTTTGAGAGTTTTAAGTTTACATTGGATTTTATAAACGATCAGCTGTTGCTAGCCTGCGGTAGTTGGGTAACCAGACGCAAAGAAACAGACAATTCGTCAAGCTGAAAATGTGGTCTCAAAAAAACCACCGACTTGTAGACACCAGGCTTACCTGGCACTTCTACAACTTGTACAGAAGCTTCACGCAGCGGGTACTGAGCTTTAGCTTCTTGAGAGGCTCCGTCATCTAGCAAGACATAACGAGAAATCCAGTCATTCAAAAACGACTCAACATTGCCAGGCGCTAAAAAGCTACCGACTTTATCGCGCATCATCGCTTTTAGGTAATGGGCAATACGCGATACTGCCATAATGTATTGCAGCTGGGTCGATAGCACCGCGTTGGCATTAGCGTCATCATTTTGGTAAGCTTTAGCTTTTTGTACAGACTGCGCACCAAAAAAGGCGGCATAATTGGTGTTTTTACAATGGACTAATGGAATAAAGCCTAAATCACTCAGCTCTTTTTCACGGCGATCAGTGATAGATATCTCTGTTGGACACTTGAGTGCCAAATCGCCCTCATCAGTTTTAAAGGTATGAACCGGTAACCCTTCAACTAAACCACCCCCTTCTACCCCTCGAATAGCCGCACACCAGCGATAGTCCGAAAATGCAGAAGTCAAGCTCGAAGCAAATGCATAAGCAGCATTCACCCATAAATAATCGTTATGATTGCTCCCAGACACTTCTTCTACAAAGTTAAACCCTTCAACAACCGTACCATCTTTTGGATTATAAGGTAGGCGACCTAAAAAACTCGGTACCGTAAGCGCAACATAGCGGGCATCTTCAGATTGTCTAAAAGCACGCCAGCGTATATATTCCGCTGTTTCAAATATTTTTGATAAATCTCTAGGACGACCGATGTCAGTAAATGAATCAAGTCCAAACATCTCAGAGGAAGCCGCTGATATAAAAGGTGCATGTGCAGCGGCCGCTACGTGAGATAACTGTTCAAGCAGATACATATCGGCATTCTGGCGCGTAAATTCAAAGTCGCCAACAATGGCTGCATAAGGCTCACCACCAAAACTCCCAAACTCTTCTTCATATATCTTTTTAAACAGCGTACTTTGATCAAAATCAATTGAAGACTGAAAGTCTTTGGTAAGCTCGCGCTTATTGGTATTCATCATACGTATTTTAAGCATTGATTCAGAAGGCGTCTGACTGCATAAGTAATGTAGCCCGCGCCAGCTAGATTCTAGTTTCTGAAATTCAGGCGCATGCATAACAGCGGTCAGCTGTTTGGAGATAAGCGCATCAATCTGGGCTATACGTGCGTCAATTGAGGCTGCTAAATTGTCTGATAAGGTTACTGTACCTTGCATCACCTCATTAGCCAGCTCAGCAATTTGTGATTTGGCACGGTTTTTTTCAGCATCAGATTTAGCAATATTGCTCTTGCTCACAATCTCTTCAAGCAGATCAAAGCTTTCTGTAATCTCTGAATGATACTGGGCTTGAGTATTCATAATTTATTCCCCATCACTTAGATTTTGTTCTGCCATTTTTCTGACTTGCTCAGTATTTTTAAGAACATCGTCTAACAAATCTTCTAGTTTTTCATTGGCGGAGATTTTATTACGCAGATCAGCTAAACGGTCACGCGCTTGTACCAGTTGCTTTAACGGAGCAATTTGGTTGGCAACCGATTCAGGACAAAAGTCATCAATACTATTAAAAGCCAAATCCACGGCAAACTCGCCGCCTTTACCACTCAGATTATTAT
>JARIAA010000240.1 GCA_029264635.1 Psychrobacter sp.
CAAACTTTGTCATACTATTGGGCTCAAGGCCTCGTTTACCGAGCTTGACCCAAATAATACTCACAATGGGCGCGAGTATTAAAATAAACAAAGGGTTTAGCGACTGAAACCAAATACTGGGTATCTCAAACCCTAAGACGTTCAGATCCGTATAGCGATCAGCAAACAAGTTAAAAGAAGTCGGCTGCTGCTCAAAACTTGACCAAAACAACGTCGAACCAATGATCAAAATAAAGCAAGTTAATAGACGCAGCTTGTCGGTCTTGTCCAAGCGAGGTGAGACAAACATAATCGCAAAGTAACCTATCACCACCGCAGCAATAATATACGTCATATACTCTGCAACCATCTCAGGATTAAACGGTATCATCCTGCTTGCCACCAAAACAACAATCACCGCCAATAAAGCCAAAAAGCCGATTACCCAGCGACCTACATTTTTATAACGGTCATTGGCGTACTCCCATTCAGGCGTGATATTTTTGACTTTTGCATAATGGCTTAAGGTTTTTTGGGCAGAAAAACGGTAAATAAGCAGTGACACCAGCATACCAAGACCACCGACGCCAAAGCCTACATGCCACATGCCTTTTTCTTTAAACACCCCAACAATCAGCGCCGCCAATAGTGCGCCAATGTTAATCCCCATATAAAACAAAGTAAAACCACCATCGCGGCGCACATCACCTTTAGTATAAAGCGCTCCAACCATGACAGAGATACAGGTTTTAAACAATCCCGACCCTAACACAATACATATTAAACCGACAAAAAATAGCGTCATGCCAAATACGGCGGAGAGTGCAATACATAAATGACCGAGGGCAATGATAATACTACCCCACCATAATGCCCGCTCTTGACCAAGCCAGTTATCTGCCAGCCAACCGCCTGGTACTGCCGCCAAATACAACGAACCAGCAAAGATACCATAAATAGCAGAAGCCGTCGTTTCACTAAAACCAAAGCCACCACTGCCTACTGTCGCCACCATAAATAGTACCAATAGCGGACGAATACTATAATAAGAAAAACGCTCCCACATTTCGGTAAAAAACAAGGGGCGTAATGGTTTGGGGTGTCCCATAAATCCATTATCTAGTGCTTCTAGCTCAGTGGCACGAGCCTGCGATCTTGTTTCCGTGCTCATACATTTATTCCTTGAATCTAACACTATAGAGATGACCAAACCCTTTATGATTTTCATGGGTAGCCATATTTGGGCGTCATTGTTTCATGAGACTAAAAACGTGTAAAGATAAAGTTAGCTCAATGATTGAACCAGAATGTCTAAAAACTTACCAAAAAAAAAGCACCGACTATTAAATCTAATAAGTCGGTGCTCATCTACGAATGATGACTATTAAAAACCCATCACATTACCTAAAAATACTATCAAGTACCATAGGTGCTGTTTCTATTGAGCAGTGGTTGCCTCTTTTGCACCAGCAGTCCCTGCATCTAAATCACCATCAGCCTGCTCTGCAGTCAAATCTGTGTCATCAACCGCCGCTTGACTTACCGCACCAGAAGCAGTCGCCGTACCAGCTTCGGCGGCAACCACAGCACCACTGGTGTCTTCAGTAGGTGTGACTGTAGCATCAGCAGGCGTTTCAGTACCGCCTTCACCAGCGCCGACTTCTGCATTAGTATCTGTCTCTGCGGGCGTGGCAGCGGCTGAAGCTTCAGGAGGAGCAGCATCTTCGGCCGCGATAGCTTCTGCTTCATCAGCGGCTAAGGTTGTCTCCGTAGGTTCGGCCTCAATATGCTCTCCTGCTGGACGCAAAAATGCTGAAATACCAATAAGTAAGACAATACCTAAAAACAAGGCAATGCCACCGAGAGCATAAATAAACTCTTTTTTTGGATTGTTATTGACGATATCTTCTGACATACCTTATCCACCTTGCACAGAATATTGAAAATTTTAGCCTATTATATCGTAATTTATGCCACTGTGTTCAAACCCTTAACTATTAAAAGGTATTATTATCTTAATAACAACTAATAAGACCATAATGAGAAGGCTTTTATTTACCCAAATGAGCACGATTGGTCGCGCGCTTGCCAAAATAGCTCAATAGTAATAACAGTGTCATAATGAACAAAATAGGATAATGACCAAGACGCATAAATGGCGTGTTGCCAACTCGCGCCTGAACCTCTGCGCGTAATACCGTCCGCTCGAATTGCGGCGCGCGCTCTACGATACGGCCTTTATGATCAATGATAGCAGTGACGCCCGTATTGGTCGCCCGCATAAACCAGCGTCCATTCTCAAGGGCGCGCATCTGTACCATTTGTAGATGTTGCAGCGGTCCTGCCGACGTTCCAAACCAAGCATCGTTTGAGATGGTCAATAAAAAGTCAGTGCCAATAGCATTTTTACGAGTGGTATCAGGGTACGCCACTTCATAGCAAACAGCGGCGCCAAGATTGTGTCCACGCACACGTAACGGCGCTTGTTGATCACTACCACGGCTATAGCTCATAATATCTTGGCTACCTGCTAGATTGGGTAAAATATCAAGCACCCCTTCAAAGGGAATGTATTCACCAAATGGCACTAAGCGCTGCTTTTTATACAGACCTTCTGCATCGGCACCAAGAGCAATCACACTATTATAAAATGGTGGATATTTATCTGTCTTAGCATCAAATGCGGCTTCATCTTTATAAGGAATGCCAGTTACCCATGTCGTATCGGTGGCTTTGGCCATTTTTACCATCTCATTGATAAAGCCAAAAGCTTCTGTCTGAAACATGGGGATAGAAGACTCAGGCCACAGAACAAGGTCGCGCCCCCACTCTGTACTGGTTAAGGCGGCATAAATTTTTAGGGTTTCTACTTGATACTCAGTCAACCATTTCAGATCCTGCGGGATATTACCCTGAATGAGTGAGACTGATAAATCGGGTGTACCTTTAGGTTTGGTCCATTGCGGGTTAATGAGCCATAGTGCTGTGCTGATGACCAGTAGCGCTACAGAAACGACGGCATAACCTGCGCGGCGGCGTAGCAATTCAACGATACTTGCTGCCAATAATATCGCAACAAAAGAGATAGCAAACACGCCCGCCACAGGCGCAAGTGATGATAACCAATACTGCTCCGTAAACGCATAGCCGACAAACAACCACGGAAAACCTGTAAATAGCCATGTTTTTAACCACTCTTGTAATATCCAAAGGGCGGCAAAAGATAATGGCTGCTTACCAACCACACGGTTAAAGATCACACCCAAAAACCCATGAAACAGCCCCATCCCGAGACCCATGAGCGCAATCATGATGAGCGCAAGCCATACTGGCGTACCACCATAAACATGAATAGAAGTATACAACCAAAACGCACCAACGCACCAAAGACCCGTACCATAGGCTTGACCGATGATAAACGCGCGCTTGCCAGTCATCTCTGGCAACAACAATGCATACAAGATAGCAGTCGATACCAATGCTAGCGGCCAGATACCGTACGGCGCCAGTGCATATATAAATATCGCCCCTGCTAGCCAAGCAATCAAAATGGTCAACCCAAGCGATAAGCGCTTAGGCTTAGTAGGGTTCAAACGCTTTTGTAAATCAACCGTAGACAGGCGCATAGCAATTATCCAGAATCTTATTATTCAAAACGTTAAGTTTGAGGCAACTTTTAATAGCAATGATAAATGCTCAAAATTAAACCCGCCCATGATACCAGCCTGCACTGCTGAATGGGTAAAATTGCGTAGTAAATGCTAAAAAACGAAAAACACGACCGTAGCCGTGTTCTTATTATCAATGCGTAAGAGTAGTATTTAACGCCTTTAAGAAGATTCGTTTACTACGCATTGTGTCATATTTTAAGAGATGAATTTGTGGCAGATTGAGCACCAGCCGATTAGTGACTGCCTATTAATATACGCTGATCATCACCGGTCTTAGTCAGCTCTAAATTTTGAATGGATCGCCCTTCTGCATCGATGACTTTGATTTCCCAGTCATCTATCTGTACGCTCTCACCTTCTAAATCACCAACATAGCCCAGTGTCTGCATGACCAGACCACCCATGGTATCGACATCGGTATCATCAAAGTGACTACCTAGCTCATCATTACAGTCTTCAATGACCGTGGATGCTTGCACACGCCATGTATTGGGTTTTTCAGGATGCGCGACGATATTATTGATATCACTGTATTCATCAAGATCGTCATGTTCATCGACGATGTCACCAACGATTTCTTCAAGCAGATCCTCCATTGTGACCACACCGCCAAAGTTACCAAACTCATCAACGACGATCGCCATATGTACTTGCGTACGCTGTAATGAGCGTAGCAAAGTATCAGAACGCGCATTTTCATTGATATATAATGGCTGACGTACTAGGTCTTTTAGACGTTTGCTACTGATCTTATCTTCTTGTCCGCGCACCATATGCACTAAAATAGGAATCAAATCTTTGGCAAGTAAGATACCGATAACCGCATCATCATCTTGGCTGTCAAAGACAGGATAGCGTGAATGCGTAGTTTCAAGAATGATGTCCATCACTTCTGTTAGGCTTGTGCTTTCATGTAAAGCAACCACCTGCGTGCGCGGCGTCATAATTTCACGCACTTGCGTGGCGGGTAGATCCAGAACACCTTCGAGCATATCGACAGTATCAGGCTCTAAGAACTGCCGTGAGTCTTGTACCAAACGAATCAATTCGTCACGGGTTTCGGGGGCGGTCGATAGCCAGCGTTTTAAGCCGCGCATCGACCAACTACTCGGGCTTGGAGCGTCATCAGACATGGTAATGTGATTTAACCTCTTGAATTAATGAACATGGATATGATAAATAAAACGTGTAATGGAGATTAAAATACAGCCTAAAACTAAGCAACTTAACATTACAGGTAGAACGAATAGATAGATTAGCTTAAATTAGCTTCACTTTATCGCAAGCCTAGCAGACATTCAACGACAAATTTATCCAAATTGTATTGTCAGTGTGTTATAAACTTTGCTATCGTCAATGACTTTACTTACTTAGTTCACACTTATGTCGCTTCGCTCTGTTATGTCTCAGCTTTTATCGTCTCGTAAGACCAATGCTAGTTTGTCAAATAGTACAAATAATAGGGCGCGCCAGCCAAAGAATTGGCGATATTATACGGTGCGTTTTTTGATTGGACTTACGCTGGTATTGTCTGCCATCTGGCTATTAATGGCTATTTGGTATCAGTATGGCGCTACAAGCTTTGTTACTTGGATCGCCACCATAGCCATAGTAGGATGGCTAATCCCCTTATTATCACTGACTTATCGCTCAAAGCTTGTCAACAAGCTTGTCAACAAAACATCTTATAAAGATATGAATAGTAAGCAAGCTGGCAAATGGCTAGCTGGTAGTTATGCGCTCATATGGATAATCGGTCTCGGTTGGTTTTTTTCTATTGAACCCAAGCAGAATCGTGATTGGCAACCAGAAGTTAGTCAAAGAGTGAGCTACGAGCGTGATGCTGCCAACCCTGATCTGGTTACCCTGACCAACGTGCGTAATTTTGATTGGCATACCAATGAGGACGCGACGGAGCATTGGGAGACGCGCACGATTGATATGTCTAAGTTGTCTGGCATCGATGTGACCAACTCATACTGGATGGGGCCGCTGATTGCTCACACTCTTGTGAGCTTTCGCTTTCAGGATGATAGACCACTTGCTTTCTCATTTGAGATTCGTAAAGAAGAAGGTGAGTCGTTCTCGGCGCTGGCGGGCTTCTTTAGACGTTTTGAGCTGAGCCTAATTGCGTCTGAGGAGCGCGATATCATTTATACCCGTAGTAATGCGCGCGGCGAGCAAGTTTACCTATTTCCCATTAGCCACTTGCAGCAGCATGAGGTCAAATCGCTATTTGAGTCTTACTTAATAGCGGCTGATGAGCTTAATGCAAAGCCTGCTTGGTACAATACCTTGGTCAGCAACTGTACCAATATTATCTTTTATATGGCGCGTATTGTGAGCGGTGAGCGTTTGCCATGGGACTATCGCATTTGGGTGTCTGGTTGGCTGCCAAATTATCTGTATGACGTCGGTATGCTCGATGCCACTCCTGAAACCAGCGGACAGCCTTGGTCGATGGATACGTGGTATGAGCGCACGCATATTAATCCAAAGGTAGGCGGCTTTGATTATAAAGCAGGAGACACTACGGTTAATAGCCGTGAATTCTCAACGCAAATTCGTCAAGGCATTCCTCTGCCGCCGCTGGCTGACTCGCAAATAGAGGCTGAGACAAAAGCTAAATCTGCTGCCGAGGCGTCTGAAGATTGAGCCTCCAGTGATTAATGTGATTAATTATTGAATAAATAAAGTATTAAACCAATCAAGGCGTCACCCAATGTACCACGCGGGTCTCCATCTCTTCATCAGACATACCAATCTCAGAAACACAGCGCCCTGCGACTCCCACATTGGCAGCGCGCATTTGCTGCTGCGTTAAGACGGCATCTCGAGTCAGCAGTAAATGCCAGCTTGGTAGCGACTGACCTTTATATAAACGCTTGTAGGCACAGTGAGCGGGTAGCCACATCATGTTCGGTAAATTGTCAATCGTGAGCTGAATACAGTCAGGCACGTATTCTTGGCGCGCGTCATAATGCTGACAGTAGCCTGTCGCGCAGTCCATCAGCTTACAGGTCACATCTGTATATTCGACCAGTTCTTCATCGTCGTCGTTATCAATGTACTTAATCAAACAACAGCTACCGCAGCCATCGCATAAGGCCTCCCATTCGCTATGGTTTAATTCTGCAAGCTTAAAACGTGACCAAAACTGCGGGCGCACTGCTTCAGTTGTCATATGGTTAGAGAGTATATTCGCTGCTGCGTCAAAGGTGTGCGCCTCAGGCAAATCTGCGCTGGTGTTTGATGCAGGTAAAAAGTTTAGAGCCATAAGAAAACCATAGTAGAAACCCAGTCGTGCGGTTTCATTTTGATAAAGAGCGTTACAGTATTATAGCTGTTTTTATCAGCTATGGGCGTTAAGGTAGAACGAGTCGAACAGATATCGGTGAACACCATAGAACTATATCCCTGTTTTGATGACTACTCTTTATTTATAACTTACTTATAACAGCATTGTTTATAAAAAATTTACCCAATAAAAAGGACAATAATATGTCAATTAAGACTTTTGAGTTAATCAGCACCACTGAAAATAACGTTGAGCTAATCAGTTATGTGGCTCTACCAGAAAATGCGTCAGATAATAAACCTGTTCCTGGTATTTTGGTTGCACCAGAATGGTGGGGCGTGGTCGAATATCCAAAAAACGTCGCAGAAAAACTGGCAAAAGCAGGTTATGCCGCGGTAGTCATGGATGCTTATGGTGAAGGTAAGCTGACGGGCGATGCGTCGATGGCTAAGATGTGGATGCAGCAAGTGCTTGAAGACCAAGATATGCTCATGGCGCGCGCACGTTTGGTCCTCAATGACTTTAGCGATCAATTAGCCGTCGATGGTGATAAGCTTGGCGCCATTGGTTTTTGCTTTGGTGGCAAAATCGTCCTTGATATGGCGCGCGAAGGTATGCCACTAAAAGCCGTTGCAAGCTTCCATGGTACTTTGGCACCGAAACAGCCAGCAGACAAAGACTTTAGCGCAAAAGTGCTAGTGGCGCATGGACGTGATGACTCTATGGTCTCTATGGACGCCGTTGAAGACTTCAAAAAAGAGATGAATAACGCAGGCGCTGACTACACCGTTGATGTCTATGACAATGCCAAGCATGGCTTTAGTAATCCCAATGCTGATGAGCGTGCTGCTAAAAACGATATCGATCTGGGTTACAACGAAGAGGCGGCTAAGCAAAGCTGGGATAAGATGATGGACTTTATGAAAGCCAATTTGGGTTAATACTTTAGCAGTCCTACTTGATCAAAGTTACCATAAAATCCAAAGCGGAGCATGATATTCATGCTCCGCTTTTTTATGTTTAAACTTCCTTTTGAAGCGCATTCTCAACCCTATTACCAATCATATTACACCTATTTTACAGGTGTTCAACTCTACACCTATCCACTTTAGTTTCATTCAACCGTTGATTTTGTAGTAAACTAAACACCACCGCAAAAGTAAAAATCTTATCGTTTTACTTTTGGTATTCTATTTAAAAAAGGTTGTGATATCAATGAGTAACGCTAGTATCCAGTGGTTCCCCGGACACATGAATAAGGCCCGCAATGAAGTCAAAGAAATCATGCCGCAAATGGATGTCATCATCGAAGTCATTGACGCGCGCCTTCCTTATAGTAGCGAGAACCCTATGGTTGCCGCCCTACGCGGCGAAAAGCCAGTTATCAAAATCTTGAACAAAGCGGATCTCGCTGATCCTGAGCTGACCCTAGTATGGCTTAACTACCTTGAGCAACAAAATGGCGTTAAAGCACTGTCCTTTGATGATAATAAAGCTGCTGATGTACACCGCATCGTCGAGCTATGTAAAAGAATGATGCCTAACAAAGCGGAGTCAGGTCGCCAAATCAAAGCGATGATTATGGGTATCCCAAACGTCGGTAAATCAACCTTGATTAATACGTTAGCGGGGCGTACCGTTGCAAAGACGGGGAACGAGCCTGCGGTGACCAAATCGCAGCAATTGATCAAACTAGACGGCGGCATTATGCTCTATGACACCCCTGGTATGCTATGGCCAAAAGTCGAAAATGAAAACTCTGGCTATCGATTAGCTGCGACTGGTGGTATCCGTGATACTGCGTTTGATTTCGCTGATGTAGCCAGCTATACCGCTGAGTATTTAATTACAGCGTATCCTAATCTGCTAAAAGAGCGTTATAAAATGGATGAGTTACCAAAGACCGATTGGGAGTTTTTTGAAGTTGCTGGACGTAACCGAGGACTGTTAAAAAAAGGCGGCATCGTTGATACTTACCGTATGTCAGAGATTTTAGTCAATGAGCTGCGCAGTGGGACGCTTGGTCGCATCACGATGGAGACGCCTGCAATGATGGAGATTGAAGAAGGGGTCGTCGCCGAACAACGCCTCGCTGCTGAAGCCAAAAGAATTGCTAAAGAAGAAGAGAAGCGCTTACGTCGTCTGCGTACGCGGAAGAATCGGAAGTAGGTTTCCATTTAATATTGCATGGGTCTAAAAGTAGAAATGACAGATTATAACGTAATGAAAGATTTAACATTCGATAGTAGAGATGAGTTTTCACGTAGACCTATTGCTGAGAAAATCATTAAGCTTTTAGATTCTAATATTGATGTATCACCTCTCATCATTGATGGCAAGTGGGGTACGGGCAAGACTGAATTTTGTTTTAAGCTTAAAAATTTGATTGAAGATGATGAGTCCAATAATTATAAAGTCGGCTATGTTAATGCTTTTCAAGCTGACCATGCTAATGAGCCACTTCTTGCCCTCATTGCGGAAGTTGCTGGCTTCTATGGCGAAAAAGACGACAAGCGCAAGAATTTTATAAAAGATGCAATTCCTTACTTAAGACTTGTCTCTGGCATAGGTCTCAAAGCGGGATTGGGATTTGCATTCGGTAGATATGCAGCAGATATTCCTGATGCACTAACAGATGGGTTTGATGAAATAAAGGATGGTTCAAAATCTCTTATTGACCAATCACTTGAGTCTATGATTAAAGACCAAGTAGAAGCTGAAAAGAACCTTTCAACATTGAGAAACGCACTAACAGATATAGCATCGACCAAGCCTGTCGTTTTGCTCATTGATGAATTAGATCGTTGTCGTCCAGATTTTGCCATTATGATGCTTGAAACCATCAAACATGTATTCGATGTGGATAACGTACAGATTTTACTAGTGACTAATGCTGAACAGTTAAAAGCTACTATCAAACATAGCTATGGCAGCGAAACTGACTCACACAGTTATCTCTATAAGTTTTTTAAATACCAAATTAGTCTACCTACTACTGCTAAAAATGATAATAATGAACCCCAAGATAATAATATCATTTATTTTAGAAAGGTAATTCAAGATAGTAGAGTCATTCCACAAGAATTTAAAGACAATGAGTATATTTACGAAACTTCAAGGTTTTTGAATCTTAGTAAATTATCTCTGAGAAATATTGAACAGATCGTACGTTGTGTAGAAACTTTAGTAGTATTTGAAGACAAGGAGCGGAGTCAGTCTCCTGCAGTAGAACAAATTTTAATAGTTCTACTATCTTTTATTTACAAAATAGACAATGGACTTTTGAATGAAATAATTAAAAAAGAAGTTGACGCTTCAAAGCTATATGGTTTTATATCAGCAAGCACTTTTAAACTTCCTCAACATTATAATGAAAATAATGTTATTAGCGTTAGAGAGCTTATTATTATCGTTTTCAATAGATACTTGACTAGTGATCACCTAACTCTTCCGAGCGAGCATTGGACAAACAGAGATGCAGTAATGACACTAAGAAAAAACTTGGACAATTATGAACTTAAAGACAGTGTAAATAATATAATAGGTATGGATTTTCAATACTCATCTATTCATGAATATATAGATCATACAGTCAATAATCTTATGTTTTTTGATATCGTTAAGTAGTTATTTTTATTATGTTATTTAATAGAATTATGCCATAGCTGGGTCGTAGGAAATACTCAAATAAGATATAATAACTTACCCTAAAAGATTGAATAATAGAGCCTATGACCCAGCCAACTGCTAACTCTAAACCTTCTAACACCATCTTTAGTCACTCTACCAAATCCTTAGACTCCTTCGCCCCTCGCCTACTCGACTGGTTCGAAACGAACGGTCGCCATGATTTGCCGTGGCAACAACACCAGACTGATACGCCCAATCCTTATATTGTTTGGCTATCAGAAGTCATGCTCCAGCAAACACAAGTGACCA
>JARIAA010000007.1 GCA_029264635.1 Psychrobacter sp.
CTCCTGCGGGCTAGGTCGTAAACCTAGTGCATTGGTTTAAGTATGTAGATTAGCTATAACACTAGCGTGGTTGTGGAATTGGCTAATGCGGGCGTAGTGTAGCAAATTTTAGAGTGTTTTTGAATGGCTTATAAAATTAAACGATATGAAACACTTGCCGACCTGCATCAATTTTAATTATTAACTGATTAGCAGGTGCTCGTGATGTAGACGGCTGTTTACTTTATGCAAATTTCTCAATATGTCAGGGTCAATGCCCTTTTTGACTACTCATTATCACTCTATAAAGGTAGACTAATCAAACACAACCCCGTCAATGGAGATGACAAATGAGTGACCCAGCAATCAATCTTTCTAGCAACTCTTCTATCGAACCATCCATCAGCCGATATCCTGTACAGTCTTTAGACACCCTACATGATGATATTCTTGAGCGCATCCTAGCGGTACAAGAAAAAGCCAAGTTCATTCCCAATGTGTTTTTAGCGCTAGCATACCGCCCAGCAGAGTTCAGAGCTTTTTTTGCTTATCATGATGCTATTATGGAGCGGAAGGGTAATACGCTAAGCGCAGCTGAAAAGGAGATGATTATTGTGGCTACTAGCGCCGCTAATGGTTGCCAATATTGCGTAGTCGCCCACGGTGCCCTACTACGTGTGTTTTCAAAAGAGCCGCTGCTGGCAGATCAAATCGCCGTTAATTACTTGCACGCACCTATCAGCCCTCGACAAAAAGAGATGCTAGCATTTTCGCTAAAACTCTGTCGCACACCAGAGCTTATCCAAGATGCAGATTATGCCACACTTCGAGAACATGGCTACGATGATGAGGATATTCTCGACATTACTGGTATTACAGCGTTCTTTGGTTTATCTAATAGAATGGCGATTGTGATGAATATGCAGTCAAATTCAGAGTTCTACACCATGGCTCGTGCGGCAAGACAGTAAAAGTTACTTATCTAATCAGTCCATTTGATCATTCATTATCGGACAAGCACAAAAAATCCAGCTCAAAGGCTGGATTTTTCTATTTAATCAGTATTTCAAAGCTTATTTACTCTGAAACCAAGTATCAGCTTTACTACGAGCGCTAGCGATGTCTGCGCTTGATAGGTTCAAGGCCAACTGACCGATTTTACCACGTGCTTTGTTACGGACTTTTTCATCGAGCATACCGTCGCGCGCTGCAAGGTCATACCACTTATAAGCATCGACTAGATTTTTTTGCTTTTCATCAAGCAAAGCAAGCGTATAGCTGGCACGGTTATCACCGCGCATTGCTGCTTTTTCAAGCAAAGCGCGAGCTTGTTGTAGGTTTGGTTGTACACCCTCGCCGCGTAAATACATGATAGCGAGATTTAACTGAGCAGGGGCAACACCTTGCTGGGCCGCTTTGGTATACCACTGGATAGCTTGTTGAGTGTTTTGAGCGATGCCTTGGCCTTTTTGCAGGCGTTTAGCCAAGTAAAACTGGGCATGGTTATTGCCTTGGGCGGCGCTGGCAGACAGCTCACTGATAGGCATAAGCTCAAAACGTGAGGTATCAAGTGGCACGTTTGATACCAAATCAGCATTTGCGAGTCCAGCACAAGAAAATAACGCGGTAAACAAGGCAGCTTTTAACAATTTCATAGCAGCTCCAAATTGGGCAGTTGATAAGCAATGGATAAAGTTTGCCGCCAAACCTTAAACGATTTAGACGGCGCTATCATAGACATTACACTTTGCAGTATGAACTTACCCAGATATTAGCAGATCTATATCAGTTATAAACCAATAGCCTCTTATAGCTACTATGATTACGCTAAATCAACAGATAAGTAGTAGTAATGGGGGTGTCGTCAACACTATTTTGCTAGCTTACCACCCAAAGTTACGAAACTCAAATACTAATTACCCAGTTTGACACTATTTTTGAGGATATAGTATGTAACAAAATCATACATTTATTGAGTGCTAAGAAAAAATATACAAAAAAACAGCGTCTTATCAGGTCATAATTCCTTAAAAAATAGAAGGGTAAAAGCCTCGTTTTAAATAGATTTATGCTTAGTCACACGGTAGATCGCGACATCCGCAAGCAGATTTGGTGCTTGTCGTATCAGTGTTGCCATGAGGGGCGAATGACCCTTGTCAGAGTCACTAACAGCAAAGCGGCTGATAATATGAATATCATGCTGCGCGCACAGTTTTTCAAAATCTTTAAAAGTACACAGATGAATGTTTGGGGTGTTATACCACTCATAAGGCAGGGCTTCTGAAACAGGCATTAAACCCTTTAATCCTAGATGTAGACGGTTTTGCCAGTGGGCAAAGTTAGGAAAAGTAATCACCGCCTCGCGGGCTACTCGAAGCATATCAAGTAAGAGCAGATCAGGGGCTTTGACGGCCTGTAATGCTCGCGCCATGACGACGGTATCAAAGCTATTATCAGCAAAGCGGGCGAGACCGTCATTAAGGTCTTGCTCGATAATGGATAAGCCTTTACCGATAGCCTCATTGATTTTATCTGCGTCAATCTCAAGTCCATAACCTGTGACGCCGCGCTTTTGTTGTAAGTGCGCGAGCAGCTCGCCGTTACAACAGCCTAAGTCCAGCACATGCGACTCTGGAGCAATCCAGCGTTCTGCCAGCTGATGATCCATTCTCATGAGCGCTCTCCTGTGACTGCTGTAGCTGATGCGGTAGGGCCATTATCGATAATAAAGGGCGCATTTAAAAACCCTTTAACGGCGCCCATATAACGCGGAATATCAAATAAAAATGAATCGTGACCGTGCGGCGCATCTACGTTGATGTAGCTGACGGGTTTGCCTGCGGCCATAAGTGCATCGACAATCTCTTGTGAGCGCTCGGGTGCAAAACGCCAATCGGTGGTAAATGACACGACCAGATATTGACACTCGGTATTAGCAAATGCCGTCTTAAGCGCAGCAAGCTCTTTATAATGAGTGTTATTTATATCCTCAGCTGTCAAACTGTCATCAAATTCATTTTCAAGGCTAGTCGTTGTTATGGCAACTGACTCTGCAATTGAGTCATCGAGTGGTACTGACGCATCTATTGGCGCCGCTAGTGCATAATCGCGCGTCGGGTCAAAATAATCTAAAGCTTTGGTCATGAGCAGATAAGTATTGGCATCAAAATTTTCGCTAAAACGCTCGCCTTGATAACGCAAATAGCTCTCGACCTGAAACTCAACATCGTAGCCATACATAAATTTGCCAGATTTCAAATCCCGTCCAAACTTAGCTTTCATAGCATCTTCGGTCAGATAAGTTATATGACCAACCATCCGCGCGAGGATAAGACCGCGGCGAGGATAGGTGCCTACTTGTAAATAGCGACCGTCTTTAAAGTCAGGATCCGATAAAATAGACTGACGCGCGACCTCATTAAACGCAATATTTTGTGCAGAGAGCTTAGGTGTACTAGCAATCACCACGCAGCGTTTCAGCCGATTTGGATAATCGACCGACCATTGTAGCGCCTGCATACCGCCCATAGAGCCACCAACGATAGCATGCCAAACGTCAATACCTAATCTATCGGCTAGCATAGCCTGAGTCTTTACCCAGTCTTTAATCGTAACGAGTGGAAAATCTGGCCCATAAACGTGCGCCTCGTTTTTATCGGCTGTTTTTTCTAAGTTAACACTATCTGGATTAATGGTTGTTGGACCTGTAGACCCAAAGCAGCTGCCAATGTTATTGACGCAGACTACATAAAACCGATTGGTGTCAATGGTTTTGTTGGGACCAATCATATTGTCCCACCAGCCCGCTTTTTTATCATCAGCGCTGTGAAAGCCTGCCGCATGGTGACTGCCCGATAGCGCATGACAAATTAGAATGGCATTAGATTTATCAGAATTAAGCGTGCCATACGTCTCGACCATTAAATCAAACGAGGGCAGCGTTCGGTTGCATTCCAGAGTTAGAGGCTCTGCGAAATGGAAATTTTGAGGCACAACAA
The DNA here is from genome assembly GCA_029264635.1 of Psychrobacter sp. Taxonomy (GTDB): domain Bacteria; phylum Pseudomonadota; class Gammaproteobacteria; order Pseudomonadales; family Moraxellaceae; genus Psychrobacter. Next base: position 3,978 of record JARIAA010000007.1, read on the forward strand.
TGCCTACTGACCCAACTGCATAGGTTGAATCAGTTTGAATCTGGTTAGTAATATTATCAGAGCGTGCGTTCAAAGTTACCTCGCAAGACAACAATTATCAATATAAAACCAATAGTGGCAAGAAGACAGTAAAAATGCTTGCCAATACAGTTTTTTAAAATGGGCGTACCTATTGTAGGGCGATGCAAGTATGAGCACAACCTCCAAGCGCCGTCTTTTCAGATTGCTCAAAAACTAATTCATGAATTGAGTCACGCATTAGGCAATAATAGTCGCTACGTATCTAATTGTAGGACTGTGACTTTTACCTGCGTTTTCAATCTATAAAATGCTACACTAAGCAGTAATATAATAAACGTCAATCAGCCATTTGGTTGAGCTGCGCCAACGTTGAACCACGTCAGTTAGTTGTCCTCTATCCCTGATCAGTTAACAATAACCAACAATAAAATAAATAGTGCCGCTATGAAACCAGAACTGCCTCCCCGTATTGCCGTTTTACTCATTAACCTTGGTACGCCAGATGAACCAACCGCACCTGCCGTACGCCGCTACCTAAAACAGTTTTTGTCAGACCCACGTGTGATTGAAATTCCTAAGTTCTTATGGGCAATTATTTTAAATCTGTTTGTACTGCCAAGTCGTCCCAAGCGCGTGGCTGAAGCGTATGCCAGCATTTGGGATGGCGACTCGCCCATGCGTAATATATTAAATGAACAGGTCGCTATGCTGGAGCCGCGTTTGGCTGAGCGTGCCGCACCGTTTCGAGTGTCTGTGCATTCAGCGATGAGCTATGGTAATCCTGGTTTGCCAGATGTCATGGATAAACTGCGAAGCGAGGGCGTTGATCACTTTGTTATGCTGCCTCTGTTTCCGCAGTATTCAGCGACCTCAAGCGGCGCCGTCTATGACGCGATTACCAAGTGGACGCTTAAACAGCGCAACTTGCCCAATATCACTATCACTAAAGATTACTTCGCTCATCCTTTGTATATCAAAGCTTTAGCGGACAGCATTCGTCGTTTTCAAGCCAAACATGGTAAACCTGAAAAGCTTATGTTTAGCTTTCATGGCATTCCGCAGCCTTACGCTGATAAAGGTGATCCGTATCCTAAACGCTGCAAATGCACGGCAGCGCAAGTGGCGCACGAGCTAGGACTTAGCGCGGATGAGTGGATTATTAGCTTTCAGTCGCGCTTTGGTAAGCAAGAATGGGTCAAGCCTTATACCGATGTAGTGCTAGATGATTGGGCAAAATCGGGCGTGCGTTCAGTACAGATTTTAAGCCCAGCGTTTTCGGCGGATTGCCTAGAGACCTTAGAAGAGCTTGCAATCGAAAACCGCGATAACTTTTTAAATGCTGGCGGGCAAGAATATCATTATATTCCAGCACTGAATCTTGATGAGGCGCATATTGATTTAATAGAAGCATTAGCAGCGCCATTGGTTAAAGGCTGGGCAGGAACACTTGATGGCTGGGCTTAATTAATTAATTTATTAAGGCACAAAAAATACCGAATATGACGTTCGGTATTTTTTTCTAAATGACTTTTTTGTTTTTATAAGGGTAACATTTCTAAAAACTATCATCATTGGTGCGTTCAGCAGCGTCTCTATCCGCGATATCGACGATATCAGGATAATCATTATCATCCAAATTGCCTTCAACCAATAACTCATCCACTTGAGCTTCGTCAATATTTTGACGATGCATGGGCGTGAGTCCTTGAGTTGCATCTGTACCCACCTCTGAATTGCTAAACCCTGCCGTATTGTCAATCACATCATCATTATCAAAGGTATGCAGCATCGGATTGTCCAAATCAATCTGTTGGCTACCATCTTCATTGTCATCGATGTTAGTATCACCTTCAATATGATCCATCTCGTCAGGTAGTGGAGTTTTTATATTATCCATTATCGAATCCTTATTATTATTGATCATTGTCGTATAGCAAAGATAGTTTGAACGTTTATGAACATGGGCTCTAGTGTTAAGGTGTGACAGGATGTTCAAAAAATGTAAGACTGTGATGAAACAGGAAAATTATGATGGTATCTAACCGTAAATTATTCGTCGCCATATCATTCATAAGTGTATTGATGAGTTTGACGGCTTGTGAGCGCTTACCTTTTGCGAATACCAAGTCCATTCATGATGACATCGATGTAAAACAGTCGTCAATAATTGATGCTAAATTGCCAACATCCACGACGATGATAAATTGTGCACAATTAAAACCCAAGCAGACGGTCAAGATAAAAGGCCATAGTGTACTCAGTAAAGGTTGTGATTTGACAGGGCAGTCGATACGCTTTGAGCTGATTGATTCGCACAGCTCGCTTGACTGTCAGGGGGCAGCGCTCAGTACAACAGCGGATGATCAATCAACAGCAAGTGCCATTACCATTAAGCCTAAGACAGATAGCGCTATCAAGGATATTACCGTTGCCAATTGCCATGTGGATGGCTATGGTCATGCGCTACATATCCGCC
>JARIAA010000027.1 GCA_029264635.1 Psychrobacter sp.
CAATGGCTTATTTTTGTCGTTGCTACACCATTTGGGTTATGAGGCTAGAATCATTACCGGCAGGGTAATTATTGATAATCAACTTAAGAAGCTTAATGCTCGCACGCATATGGCTTTAATGGTGACCATCGATAGCCATAACTATTTGGTTGATGTAGGTTATGGGGGTCTTGTACCGAGCGCGCCTTTATTATTTAACTACAATCAGAAAGCTCTTCATCAAGAAGCCGACGCGCAAAAAGCATCCCAAATCCAGACCACGCTGCATGGTCGATATAAAATCATTAAAGATGATAGTTTTCAAGATCAGGTTGAAAACCCAATACTTCCTCATGCCCAAGTAAACTATGAGCGCTATATTCTATGTTGTGAGGTAAAATCAGAGTGGCAAATGCTCTACGTTTTTGATTTGTTGCCACAAACCAAAATAGACATGGTAGTCGGTAGCTGGTATATCTCAACTTATCCTAAATCACCCTTTAAAAGCAGGCTTATGGCTTCAAGACTTGATGAGAACGGCGTTAGACACACTTTATTAAATAATCAATATCGACGCCATCAGTTGGATGAGCCCAGTCAAAGCAGAGTTATAAATGGTGTAGATGAGTTATTACCCCTACTCAAAGAGGTCTTTTTTATGGATATTGCTTACGAGTTGACGTCAAATGAGCAGCAAACGTTAAATGTTTTTTTAGCAAACGTTGTATAAACACTAGACGAGTAGCAAGGCAACGAAAACTGGTCAGCCACCACAATCCCATCAAGGATTTGTTATAATAGAGGCTACTTATTCAACCCTTATTATTACGGCACCCTTCGTGACAATCTAGATATAGTCAGTTCGAAACAAAATCGACACGTTGATATGGGCGTGCTGCTGGGATAAATGTTGCGCAGCCTCTGTCTGCGTAGGCACAGCAAGCAAGTAAAATTTGTACCAGCAGCGCTATATCGGTTTTAAAGTGTGTCAACTATAGTGAAATGCATTTGATAAACTGATTTTACGTCTGGTAAACCGTAATAAGATGTTGAAAACTAGGAGTATCGTATGACCGAACACTCAGAAAACTCAATGAATGAACAGCCAACCACAGTACGTCCTGTCATGCAGCCAGACAATCCGTATGCCAGTACACGCGGCAGTATCACCAGCAAACAACTACCTGCATTCGATGAAGCTATTATTAATAAATACAATCGTTCAGGGCCGCGTTATACCTCTTATCCGACTGCGTTAGAATTCTCACCGATACCACAAGGTCTTGAGACTCAAATACTCCAAAATCGTGAAACCCGCGCCCCTCTCTCCTTATATTTCCATATACCATTTTGTCGTCATCTTTGTTATTACTGCGCCTGTAATAAAATCATTACTAAAAAGAACAGCGACTCAGGTGACTATCTACAGTATTTAATCGCTGAAATTAAACACAAGAGGCGTTTATTAGCTACGCCTGAAGGTAAAAAGAATCCCTTAGTGAAACAGCTGCATTTAGGGGGTGGTACGCCGACGTTTTTAAGTGATAAAGAGATGGTACAGCTGTGGGAATTTTTACAAACTCAGTTTGATTTTTTACCTGAAGAGGAAGGCGATTACTCTATCGAGATTGATCCACGTGAGCTGGGAGATGAGACACTAAAAGTATTACGCAATCTTGGCTTCAACCGTGTGAGCTTGGGTGTACAAGATTTGGATGAAAAGGTTCAAATCGCGGTCAATCGTATCCATTCTGCAGAGCTCATTGAAAATGTACTTAATGAGGCGCGCGAGCTTGGCTTTCATTCTATTAATATCGATCTAATCTACGGATTGCCGCATCAAACGCCAGACACTTTAAATAAAACGGTGCATCGTATCATTGAGATGGCGCCAGATCGCCTGTCGATATTTAACTACGCGCACCTGCCCGAGCGCTTTAAAGCCCAGCGTCAAATTAAAGATGAAGACCTGCCTGATCCAGCGGCTAAGCTTACGATGCTTGGCAGCACTATTAATACGCTGACCGACGCAGGCTATCAATATATCGGTATTGATCACTTTGCCAAGCCCGATGACGAGCTGGCGATCGCTCAGCGCGAAGGTAAGCTGCATCGCAACTTCCAAGGTTATACCATCATGGGCGATTGTGACTTGTTGGGCTTTGGAGTTTCATCTATCAGTCAAATTGCCAATGCCAGTACTCGCTACATTTTGCAAAATGACACTGACCTACAAGCCTATCAGGCCAATATTGAGGCGGCAAAAAGTAACCCTGTTATCATGCCAGCGGTAAAAGTCATCAAAACGTCAATTAAAGATCGCTTGCGCGAATATGTGATTATGAACCTGCTTTGTCACGACTACATTGACTTTAGGGACGTCAACCAGAAGTTTGGCATTGATGCCATTACCTATTTTATAGACGAGATTGAGCAACTAGGCGAGATGCAAGAAGATAAGCTCATTGATATGGATGCGGCTGGTATTCGTGTCTTACCGAAAGGTCGTTTACTCGGGCGCAATGTGGCGATGGTGTTCGACGAATACCTTGAGAAAAAACATAAGAACCGCTTCTCAAAAGTCATTTAAATGACTGAGTATCAATAATAAAAAAGACCTCGCTTGAGGTCTTTTTTTGTCTAAATAAAGGCAGTTGTTTATAACTTCCTCATTGCTCTTATAAAATAGGCATCATGATATAGTCAGTCCTAAATCAAAGAAGTCCAACTATTATAATGCGCTATTGGGCTAAATTTATTTTATAGTGGCTCAACGATATATAATCTATTTGCATCCTCTATGGTTTTTTCTCTATCAAGATATTTTTGTTCAATGGTATTTATTGACTTAGTCATGGCTGTATTTGTCATATCCGAATCTGTCATCGCAAAGTCATCATCATTGAGTAAGCCTAATAAGCCATCTTGACGTAACCATAGACCTTCCAGCTTGTCATGCGGATAGTTTATCGTAGCTAGCACATCGATTGCTAAGGTTTTATGAACTAGCTTAATACCCAATGCTTCAAGTACTTGCCAATTGCTTTCATCTGCGGCAATCAGCTGCTCTAGTGTTTGTCCGTCGACAGTCAGCCCTAGCGTCTCATTTTGTTTCATAGTTTTCGTGCTAGCAATCGCTCCAATATCCGTGGCGTCCGTCATATCAATTTTGTATATCAGCTTTTGTGCTGACTCTTCTTGCAGTGGAAATTTTCGATCATGTTCAATTAAATAAAATGCATGATTGCTAAGCGCCACTATGCCAGAAGTTACGTGCTTCGCTTTATCCAGTCGATACAAGTATTGTGCTATTTGCCCCGAATACAGATGAATGCTCACGATGCGTACCAAACTAGAGACACGCCCTGACTCATCAGGATTGTCCATCGATGACTCCATCACACCAACGAGTGTGCTCTGATCAGGAGTAATGGTTAACGCCTCCATACCGCGATTGGTACGACGTTTGGCAAACTCAGCAGGCAATAGCATTCTCTTACCATCGATGACGATATTATTGCGCTCATCCTCTGCAAAGGGATTTATACGTGCAACCTCGATCCCATCAGCACTATAATGTACAAGGTGTGGACCATACTCATCACTGATCCAAAAGCTGCCATCTGTGAGCGCGGCTAGCCCTTCAGGATCTAAGCCATTAATATCAGTCCTGATAGGATTGCTCAACTCATCAAAAGGTAGATTTGGATTCATGGTCATGGGCTGACCATCGATATCATAAGGCACTTCATTAGTACCGCCCAATGCTTTTGGATTGGGCAATCCAGAAATAAGATTGCCCTTTGCATCTTTGAGCAGTATCTCTTTAAGCTTCTTAATTTGTCCGTCTACTTGTAACTCAAAAAGACCAATACGCGGCGTATAATCTGGCACTAAAAACTGCTTACCTTTACCTGCACTACCGTTAAAATCAGCGTTAGGACCTCGATCGGTCAGCACATAAAATTGATTGGCATTGGTTGGATGAGCGGCAGCATCTGAACCAAAGCCGCCACCTCGAATCTCAAGCGTATGTTCTGGGTACGCGGCATTGGTATGCGACTCATCAAGCACGGTATAAGGCAATGGACTGCCTTGCTTAAAATCATTGATAGTCTTTGTTGTCATCCCTTAACTCCTCGCCTAGATGTTATTTTATTATTAATTAAACCCTATGGGTTATCAAAGCCAGCTTTGTTAATGCCAAGTCAAAAAAATAGTCAGCGCATAAAAAGCTAACTGACTATTTTAAGGGTCTGTTTATAGCAGGTAAGTTAAAGGTTGTGGCTCAAACCTTTAACTTATCGCCGACCATACCTTTGATGGTACTTAGGATATCGGCAGGCAACACCACCATTTTTGAATTATCAGATTCTGCAAGTTTACGAATCGACTTAATATACTGCTCGCCTAACAAGTACACAATCGTCATCTCCTCGTCTCCCATTGCAGCTGTGATAAGGCGAATAGACTCTTCCGAGCCTTTGGCCAGTACCACTTGCGCTTCGGCATCGCGACGTGAAGCCTCTAGGCGACCATCCGCTTCTAAGATAGCCGCTTGCTTTTGACCATCAGCACGCGTTACTGTGGCGCGGCGTAGACGTTCTGCTGCAGCTTGTTCTTCCATAGAGGCTTGCATTGTTTGCGACGGGTTAATATCTTGAATCTCTACCGTTTTTAGTGTGATGCCCCAATCAGCAATATCTTCTGAGATAGCATGCTTAAGCAGTGCTTTGATCTCATCACGGCTAGATAGCGCATTGTCTAGATCCATCTCACCAATGATTGAGCGCAATGAGGTTTGTACTAGGTTGCGAATACCATATTCATAATCTTCAATACCATAGACCGCTTTGTCAGGGCGTACGATATTGATATAAGCAACTGCGTTCGCGATGATAACCACGTTATCGCGGGTAATAACTTCTTGTGAGGGAATGTCTAACACAATATCTTTCGTAGTGACCTTATAAGCGACCGTATCAACAAAGGGAATAATTAAGGTGAGGCCAGGCTCTAATGTCTGGTTATACTTACCTAAACGCTGCACAATCCACTTGTAACCTTGCGGTACGATACGCACCCCTTTAAAAACTGTGAACGCAATCAGTGCGACTAATACTAACATAACAATATTAACACTATTCATATTACTCAAAATGCTATTCATACTGCTCTCCTTGAACCTTGCCATAAATACGGCAGCAACGTCCTTTTTGTTTAATCTCTATTGCGCTAAAACACTGTAAATATTTATGATATCAAAAATACAAATCTGTCATTAGCTGCCTTTTAAGCCGCTTACTTATCAGTAAATTTTTTCTTAAGCCGCGCGCTATCGAGATCTGGCTTGTTGAGATTTAGCCTGCTGACTTTATTTTTGGTAGCAATAGGGCGACTCTCAACCGTAGGAATCATATTAGAACCTCCAACGCTTGGCGCAGCTAGACGTTTCGTTGGCGCCACAATCAGCTCATTACCACTGATATCGGTCACGATGACTCTATCACCTACTTCAACTGTTTCATCAATCGTACGGCAAGCCCATTCGTCCGCTCCCACAATGGGGACATTGAAGCGTACTAGCCCAAGCTTACCTGCTTGTGGCTTTACCACAATCATACCAATCTCACCGATAATCACAGCGCCGCCCAATCCCGCTCTAGTACGATTGATAGAAAGCGGTTTGATATATTTAACCCATGCAAACATAAATAGTACTGATAGCGTGAGCCAGATAAGAACTTGCACGACCAAGGGCACAGGCAATAACCAAGATAAAGCAGCCACCATAATGGCCGCTGCACCGAACCAAAGACTTGCAAAGGTTGGAATAAACATCTCAGCAATCATGAGTAAAAAACCCAATACCAGCCAATGCCAAGGTTCGATCATCCAAATAGTCTCAATCATTACCCTATCCTCCTTTGCAATCCCATGCTTTAATGTAGCACACTTTGAGAGGTAACAATGTCTTAAAAATCATACGTATACTGTTAACTTATAACTTAATAAAATTAATCACTTCAAAAAAATTGTTTCTTATAAAAGACACAAAAAAACGACCACATCATATGGTCGTTTTTTATTTTACTAAGCTTTAGTATCAAATCTTCTTAACTTGATTATGGCCAAGCTTAGAATTTGAGATGGGCACCAACAGTCCAAAGATCGGCATCGCTACCTACGATATCATATTCAGCTTCAATACCGAAATCAGGATTAACTGAATAACCTAGACCAATACCGCCCGCCAATCTTGTGCTCTTATCTGATACAGAGATATTCGGTAATCTGCTATCACCATCAATCTCAGTACGTGCAACACCAAGTTTGCCTTTTGCATATACTGGCGTATCAGTGAATGCATAACGGTAAGTACCATATAGACCATAGGTCTTAGCATCTACATCGCCATTATAAAAATCAGCATCATCAGAACCCACGTATTCAGCTTCTAGACCAAAGTTAGGATCAAAGTTGTAACCACCATACACACCATAAGCAGTTGGATCACTAGCACCGTTGGTATCTAAATTAAACTTACCAACTTTTACACCAACATATGGTTGACCAGTATAGCCATTACCATAGGTTACAGCAGCTTGTGCGCCTACGCTTACTAAAGAGCCGACTGCCAAGGCAAGTAGAGTTTTTTGTAGAGTTTTCATTATTATCTCCTTCAAGTAAATTTTCACAAACAAGTTATTTATTAGTGTTGGCTGTTAGAGCCGTATCGTCTTGTTTGCTAACGATGAGTACATAGTAACAAATTATTTCGTCTATAGTGTCTACGTTTAATAGCTTGTAAGTTAAGATTTGCAAGCGTTTGTCGCCTCATTGGTTACAAAGCTTGAAATATGAAACATTCTGTGACATCTATGGTTTTTAGGCTAAAAGTATGTACAAGAAAAGTTGAATAGCTTTAAATTCAGGGCATTCGCTCTTTTTGTAATGGGTTTATTTTTCGCAACTGGAAACTTATCCAATCACTTACAAAGTCGATAGGACCGTATATACAGCTTGTAGATATTAAAATATATAATAAAAAACGCATCCCAAAGGATGCGTTAGTTTGATTCAAGTATCTATGATTGCTAGTAGACTTATTTCTTATCTTCGTCCACTTCAGTGAATTCAGCATCAACCACATCATCATCAGCCTGATTACTGTCCGCTGATTCAGTTTGCTGTTGGAACTGACCTGGATCCATACCCTCGCTACCTGCGCCACTATCCGCGTAGATTTTTTGACTGACTGGCAAGAAGGCATTATCTAACGCTTCAAGCTTAGCTTTGATGTCGTCATGATCGTCTTCTTTAGCCGCGGTTTCAAGATCAGAGATAGCGGTTTCTACGGATGATTTTTCTTCATCAGTGACTTTGTCTGCCGCATCTTTCAATGCTTTTTGAACGGCATGAATACGACCATCTGCTTCGTTACGAACTTGTGCAAGGTTAGCGAATTTCTCATCTTCAGCCGCATTGGCTTCAGCGTCGCGAACCATTTGTTCGACTTCTTCATCAGACAAACCAGAATCCGCTTTAATCTGGATACTTTGTGCTTTGCCAGTGCCTTTGTCTTTGGCTGAGATATTCATGATACCGTCAGCGTTGATATCAAAGGTCACTTCGATTTGTGGTAGGCCACGTGGGGCTGGTGGAATATCCGTTAAATCGAAACGGCCAAGCTGTTTATTTTGGTTAGCGATTTTGCGCTCGCCTTGATAAACCTGAATAGTTACGGCTGGCTGGTTGTCTTCTGCCGTTGAGAATACTTGTGATTTCTTAGTCGGAATCATCGTGTTCTTCTAAATGATTGGCGTCATTACACCGCCCATCGTTTCGATACCAAGGGTCAGTGGTGTCACGTCAAGTAAAAGTACGTCAGTTTTGTCACCTGATAATACCGCGCCTTGAATCGCTGCACCCGCTGCTACTGCTTCGTCAGGGTTCACGTCTTTACGTGGCTCTTGACCAAAGAAATCTTGTACTTTTTGTTGTACCAGTGGCATACGAGTCTGACCACCAACTAAAATAACGTCGTCAATGTCGCCGTTTTTAAGGCCAGCATCCTCAAGGGCAATTTTACAAGGACCCATTGTACGTTGTACCAACTCTTCAGTTAAGCTCTCTAACTTTGAGCGACTGATGGTTACTACTAAATGCTTAGGACCACTGCTATCAGCAGTAATATATGGCAAGTTCACTTCTGTACTTTGTGCACTTGATAATTCGATTTTTGCTTTTTCTGCCGCTTCTTTTAGGCGCTGCATCGCAAGCGAGTCACCTTTTAGGTTGACGTCTTGATCTTTTTTGAATTCAGCAACTAAAAACTCAATCAGCGCTGAGTCAAAGTCTTCACCACCAAGGAAAGTATCACCGTTGGTTGATAACACTTCAAACTGCTGCTCGCCATCAACGTCAGCGATTTCGATGATTGATACGTCGAATGTACCACCACCCAAGTCATAAACAGCGATAGTGCGGTCGCCTTGCTTCTTATCCATACCATAGGCAAGCGCCGCAGCCGTCGGTTCGTTGATGATACGTTTTACATCAAGACCTGCGATTTTACCCGCATCTTTTGTGGCTTGACGCTGTGAGTCATTGAAGTAAGCAGGTACCGTAATAACTGCTTCAGTCACGCTTTCACCAAGATAGTCTTCTGCTGTTTTTTTCATTTTTTTCAAGATTTCAGCAGAAACCTGTGGCGGCGCTAGTTTTTTACCATTGATCTCTACCCACGCATCGCCGTTATCCGCTTTAGCGATTTTGTAAGGGACCATGCCGATGTCTTTTTGCACGACTTTATCATCGAAACGACGACCAATCAGACGCTTAAT
>JARIAA010000029.1 GCA_029264635.1 Psychrobacter sp.
AATAAATAAAATCTTAAAAAAAAAAATGTATTCTGGCCCAGAGCTTTGGCTCAGCTAATTAACTGTCTGCTAAAATTTGAGTTTCTAAATAATCAGCGGCTATATCATTAAAATGATTACAATACACACTATCTGTATCAGGCCCTATATAGCGGCTATAACCATTAAATATATAATCAGCAGTATAAACACTACCATCCATCTCTACAGCTGCTTCGTAACCAATATCACCTTTATAGTTACTAGGGTCTACTAAACGTATTGCACGATATTCATTGTTTTCGCCAACTTTAACAATTTCATAGTCATAATTATTCGAGTTTGCTGCATTAGCTGTATCTAGCCATTCTTCAAGAGTCTTTTGATTTAAAAATGCGTATCCAAGTTTAAATACGGGAGAGGATACCTTTTCAATAACATCTGCATAACAAATTGAATTGGCTGGGAATTGGGCGTTATTAAGATTATAAAGCGATAAAGGCGTAAAAAATCTTTCTGTGTCCGCAGTCGTTATACCCGATATATCGTAACTTTTTAAAGCCGGCGTAAAGGTTAATGACTGATTATTGGTTGCAGAATTTAAGGTATATGAATAAGAGGTAGGCGTCAATACCTTCAGTGTTGGGCTAATGATTGCATTAAACTCTTGCTTAGTGGCGTCGAAAGTACGGTAATAATTAGCTGCAATATAAGTGTAGGGAAACGAAAAAGCAGGACTGTTGTTGACGCCTTCGAAAACCTTGGATGTCGTTTGAATTTGACCATCACGAAGCACTACATCTGAGCGTTCTGAATATCTTAAGCCATTGTTATGACTAAAGCTAACTGTCGAAAACTGTATTTCGGTAGGTGATACAGTGTCATAGGATGAGTCATCACCGCCACAAGCAGCAAGCCCTAAGGAGGCGACCAGAATGGTACTAAACGCAAATACAGTTTTCATATACAATTCCTAAAGGGTATCAAAGTAGCAGCATGATTTGAGAGGTTCATATAGGTATTTTAAATCAATATAATTATCAGACTTTTGTAAATTGCATTTAGAAGATGTTTAGAAGTCATTTATGGCATTGATAGAGAGCATCTTTTAGACAGTTTAAAAGTTAAGATATTAAGTTTAGTCATTCCAATAGTTTATTTCATCGCAGGAAGGTAAAAAAAGTCCTATACCCAGCTGGTCTTAAAAATGGGATGATACTAAATGAATGCTGCTAACAATAACTCTTATTCCTTCATAAATAATGTGTCACAATTCTAACTAAAGTATCAATATTGTAATCGACTTAAGTTATCTCTACAAGAATTATATTCGCCAGAATCTGCAAACTAGTTAATTTATACATAATCGATCATTAGACGCCTGTTTATGCTAAAGAATAAAAGGCTAAAGCTCATATCCTTAGCCTAGTTGGTTTTAATCGTATTGAAAACGAGCAGATTAAAATAAGATAAATTCTAGAATGAAGGATGATAGGGCAAGTTGGTTAATGAGCAGATACATAAAGGGCTGGAGTCATCAATTTTGCTTAGCTAACAGATAATGGCAGCTAGACTAGGTTTAAGGATTGTCGACAGTGACGACTGCTGTACCATAAGCGATAGCTTCGACCATGCTGCCAAGCTGGTTGATGTTACTTACCTCAAAGCGTAAACCGTAGATATGATTGTAGCCTTTTGCCTGTGCTTGGGTACGCATGCGGACGACGGCTTCACGGCGAGCGCGATCAAGCAAAGTCTCATAGGTGGTTAAGTTGAGACCAAACAAGCTCATGACTCGAGCGATCACCATTTTAAAGTAATCTTGCGCGATGACGACGCTACCGAGTACCAATTCACCTTCACTACCCGTCGTCATTTTGGGCTGATAAAAGCGTTCAGTCGAAACGACAATATGCGCCAATTCCTTTTCTGATATCAGTAAACGTGCTAAGTGCTGACGCTCATGACGCGCACCAAAAAACCAACCCACCACGAACAGTACAACGAGTGGCGCATAGTTGATTAGCATCTGCGTAACAGAGTGGTTATTCATGACACGCCTCTTATTCTAAAAAGCTTTTTGTACTGGGGTACTAAGATTGAGATAATTAGCCGAAAGGATTAAAGCGTGGTAAATCATCTGCAGGCGTTTGCGCTGGGTTTACCGGTTGGCTTGGTGGCTGATTAGGTGGGTTATGTGGCGGCTGATAGTGCACAGGCTGCTGTTGTATCGGTACAATCTTAACCGCTGTGCCATAAACGAATAGTTCTGAGGCGCCTTGTGCAATACTAGAGGTCGAAAAACGCAGACCAACGATGGCATCTGCACCCAATGCTTCTGCCTTGATGATCATACGGTCTATGGCTTCTTGGCGCGACTCCTCTAACAGCTCAGTATAGGCGGTCAGCTCACCACCAACGATGTTTTTGAGTCCAGCAAATAAGTCTTTACCAACGTGCTTTGAGCGCACGGTACTGCCATACACGACGTCTAAACGTTCTGTGATCTGGTAGTTGGGCAAGTGCTCAAGATTAGAGAGTTGCACGGTCATAGTATTACCTTATGAATGACTGATAGAGCAGGTATGCAAAAACTGACTTATAAACCGTGTTCATATATCACTGAACACGATTTATAGAGAAACCTAATCATTGGTATGAAACAATAAAAACAGCTCAGTTAAGTTGCCTTCGATACTGTTTGCCATTTGTGCCATCTTGTCTTCATCAGCTCGCATCTGTGCAAGCTCAGGGTCTTCATCATCAATACCACTTAGCACGATCATAGGCAAGGTCAATACAGCCACGTCTTCTGCCGTATCTTCGTTTTCGAACCAGTCGCTTGCCTCGTCACCATACATAGCATCGACGAATCCAATTGACCATGCAACAATGTCCGACTCTTCAGAGAAGTCGACTGCCACCTCTTCGTTGCCCGCATCTTCACCAAAAGGCAATTCAATAGGCGTCTCGTTTTTTAGCTCAGCCATGATAGATTCGCGCCAGCGCTGAATACCGTCAACAACATTTTCTGGAAGATCGCTTACATGACCTTCAAACAAGGCATCTAGCCAATTTGGAAGGGGACGTCCAATCACCGTCGCTGTCAAAAAGCCATGGGTTGCGACACTATCAAGGACAAACTGACTCTCTTGATTGTCCAAAAAATCTAGCAGTTCATCAAAACTTAAAGGGTTACTCATAAAATACATATCCTTGGGTCGATAGGAGTGTCTATAAAAAACATAACTACTTGTATGCTAACTATTGCATGGACAACCGTTGAATACTAGCACTAACACCTACGACTATCACTAAAATACAATAGGTTCAGCTTAGCATAATTGGATGGTAGTATTCTGTTATGTCCTATATAAACTCAATCATTAGATGGGTTGAGGTTAGTGGTCTAAATATCGTCGTCGTCATCCCAATCTGCATCGAAATCATCGTCGTCGTCACCTAAATCGTCAAGCTCATCTTTTAGCGCCTTTTCTAACCGCTTCTCTTCTAACAGATTATCGATTAAACGGCGCTTTTCAAGACTGCTTAAACGGGTGCGTGCACTGGACTCTGCTTCTTCGACCAATTTTGCGTCATCATCATCGGCGAATTCGCCATCAAAATCATCATCAATATCAGAATCACTCATGACAAACTCCTATTATTTGGGCAATAAATTCAAAATACATTGATATACCTATGCCTTATAAGGTCTTAGTCGCACCTTGTCAATAGTTTTTACGCATTTCACTATTTTTTTGGTGCTACTAGCAGGATTTTACAACGGTTGAGCTGATTTTTTTGAGCTGATATGATGCACAATAGTCAGTTTAAGTTTAAAAGTATTATTTTAAGGATGTCCGCTTAAAAAGTTGTTAAGTAAGCGACTCCTCTTCATTGCCTGTCATGAGGACCGCGTTACGAACAGTCGCCAAGCGTTGGATCATCGCCTCATTACCGCCATCGAATACCGCACATTCGCGCTCATAGACGGTAGTAGGACGTTTGAGGCTATGCACTTGGACATGATTACCAATTTGTTTGAGACCTGCATTAGGTAATAAGATGAGCATTTGCTCTTTTCTTGCCACACTTTTTAGTAGCTGCGTCATTGCTTGAGACTGAGCATCATCACTTACCCCAGCTTTAACTGGTAGCGCAAAGCGTGACAGCTCAATGTGTTTTTCGTGAATGATTTTATTGAGCATCAAGTAAAGTTTACCGAGCATGACGCCTGCCAAGGCAACCTTGGCATGGCTATTATCAGCTTTAAGTAACGCCGTCGCCCCGCTTTCGTCAAAACGCGGGTCGTTAATGACGCTCACACCCAGTAACAATGGCAGCTTAAGTAGCTCGGTTGCCGCTTGGTTGAGTAGTTGCGTACACAGCGCCAGATAAGGCAGGCGCATCTCAGGCGCTAAGCGCTCAAGCATGTTATATTCATCGTGAAACATAATCTGCACGCTCACCGTATCAAAGGCGCGCGTTGTAGATAGTTTTGAGACCCTACTTGTGAATTTATCGTTAGTGATATCACTGCCACTAGCATTAATAGCTTGCGGTCCACTAATAGCATGATTATTAGACGTAGTCTGGTTCTTATACATAGTGCGGTTATCAGAGCCACTACTTTGAGCCTCATTTTGTCTATTAGGGGTTTGTTCATGACTGGAGTCAGGCTGAGTTGCATTGGTAGTATTAGAGGCATCACCACCAGCTTGCTGGGCTCTTAAGTACGCATTTAGCTCATCATGAATGCCTGCCGTATTAATCTTCGTTGACTTAGAAGTCTTTGCTTGTGTAGCAGCACGGTCTCTG
Organism: Psychrobacter sp.; assembly: GCA_029264635.1. Taxonomy (GTDB): domain Bacteria; phylum Pseudomonadota; class Gammaproteobacteria; order Pseudomonadales; family Moraxellaceae; genus Psychrobacter. The sequence goes on from JARIAA010000029.1 coordinate 4,801, forward strand.
ACAGCATTATCTTTTGTGAGTCCTACATTATCACTACGGACGTTGTCATTGCTATCTTCGCCATCACTAACATCATGCACACGGCTATGGTTTACATGACTAAACTGCGCGTATTGCTCACGGTGTAAGTTTTCGATATCGCGGCTGAGCGCATTGATTTGCTCTTTGGTCGGGCGTGCGACATAGCCATACAATAGCCATAAGAACACATGAAAAATCAGTGAGCCAATGACAAATGGCCATTGCATGGCGATAATCTCACCCTTACTGATGTCCTTTAGCGTTAAAGCGACACTACCGATTACAGCATCGCCTTTGGTTGCCACTTGGCGAATTGTATCGCCTTGCTGCATAGGCGCATTGCCTACGGGCACCAAAATCTCGTCGTTACTGTCTTTGATGACTATGCGTGCGACATCTTGTTCGCTGGTATAGCGATTGGCAATCACACTGAGACTGACGCGATCTTTGTTTTCTAAAGACAGACTTGCCTCATCGATAAGCTGGGCGACCATCTGCTCGCCTTTTTGCTCACGGCTTTTAGTCAGCTGCTGATCCGTACTAATAATGAGCAATAAAGTCTGCAAACAAAAACTGACTAGAATGATAATGGCAAACAACCCTTGCCGCGGCGCTAAATAGGTCATGATATGTTAAACTTTTTTGAATAAGGGAAATTGAAAAACAAGACTGCTGCTTGTTTTTTAGAAGAGTATGTCACGAATTATTTTAATGTAAACCAACCTTGGCTCGCTATGTAATGATTAATGAGCAAGTTGAGGCTACCTACTATATCACCATCGTGCTCATCATACTTTTAGCTGTCAGTATACATTTAATTGTCTGTAAAGTTAGACCATTATAACAGTCGTGATGAGCATTATAAGGCAACTGTTATACTTTGCGCTTATGTATAGGCGATATCAGGTAAAACTGTTATTATTCCTAATCTTAACTGCGCATACAAGGGACAATCGAGACATGCCAAAAAATACGCCTTACTCGTTACCAAAAGACAGCAAAGCTTGGCAACAAGCCGTCGACTCTGTTGCCTCATTATTGCCTGCCGATACCCATTTGCAGGACTTTGATACGCTACAATCTCTACCCGTATTTGCGCTTATTGTTGTCTTACCAGCGTATGTGCATGCGCTTGATATTCATCAATATGTGCAATCTTGGGTCGATGAACAGCCAAGCTGGCATCTGGTAACGGTAGCAGAAGACGCTCAGGCACACTTTGTAGATATAACGATACCTGAGGTCATTACTAGTAAGGATGACGTCTCTAACCCTAATGCAGGCAGCAAACAGCCGTTTGTACCCGCGCAAGTATTTCGCTATTTGCTGGTCCCCGTTAACGATACCTTGATGCATCCTGGCAAAAAAACAGCGGCGGCTCATATTATCGATGATCAGCTAACGACACGCCTGCGCCATGATTTGGCAGAAAACTATTTAGCAAAAAATACTAGCAGTACACAAAACATTGATAGCTCAAACGTAGTCGATTGTCATATTTTGTCTATTGGTCATATGCTACGCACCCATAAACTTATCTGCTTTGATATGGATTCAACCTTGATTGAGCAAGAAGTCATCGTCGAGCTGGCAAAAATGGCTGGTATGGGTGAGCAGGTTGAGATAATCACTGAAGCAGCTATGCGCGGCGAGATTGATTTTGATGAATCTTTTGTACAGCGTGTGTCGTTACTAAAAGGTATTTCGACAGATGTCCTTGATGATATTTGCGCGCGTCTAACCTTATCAGTAGGGGCGCGCACGACCATCAGTGCTTTTAAAGCGCTCGGCTATCATACTGTACTAGTCTCTGGCGGTTTTACTTATTTTGCTCGTTATATCGCTGAGCAACTGGGCATTGATGAAGTTCATGCCAATAACTTAGACATCGAAGAGGGTGAGGTGACGGGTGAGGTGCAAATGCCTATTGTTAATGGGGCCAAAAAAGCGTCTATCGTCGCTCATATTGCTGAGCGTATGGGTATCGATATGTCACAAGTCGTCTGCGTCGGTGATGGGGCCAATGATCTGCCTATGATGGCCAATGCAGATTTAGGTGTGGCTTATCATGCCAAATCTATCGTCCAAGCACGCGCCGATGCAGCTGTAAACGTCACAGGGCTCGAAGGCGTACTTTATGCACTTGGCTACCCTGCACTGATCTCTAAATAGCGTCTATTTTACTGTTTAAACGTATGATTGTGACGTGAAGTTAGATTGATATTTTCCTTATATCTGGCATGTCAGTCTCACTTTCATGATGAACACTCATTTTTTAGCTTTTATTTTACGAATTTTTAAGAAAGGAATGTCCATGACGGCATCGCAATCACCACGGCCAGACACGCCGTCATTAAGTACCGATAATGAGGCAAATGAAGCAGCGCTATCATCAGCCTCACCGAGTGCAGATAGCCCAAAACAGTTGTTCGCTGTCTATATCAAAGGGATGGCCATGGGCGCAGCTGACATTGTTCCTGGCGTCTCAGGGGGTACTATCGCCCTAATTGCAGGCATTTATGAGCGCCTAATCAATGCCCTTGGTAGTATTGGCCCAAGCCTTTGGCAAGTATTTCGTCAACATGGTGGACTTAAAGGTCTATTGGCTGTTTGGCGGCAAGTTGATGCCACCTTTTTATTGTTTTTGTTATTAGGCATCGCGACAAGCTTCGCGACATTAGCAGGCATCATCAAGCACTTATTGGACAATCAGCCGCTACTCATTTGGTCGTTTTTTTTCGGCTTAGTGATAGCAACCGTTGTCATTTTATTGAGCGAGATTAAACGCTGGAATGTCGCCCGTATCGCTCTATTTGCTACAGGTATTGTCGCGGCAGTGATCATTAGTACTATGCCGCTGCTGACCACGACCCCAAGCTTACCTTATTTATTTTTTGCAGGGGCCATTGCCATTTGTGCGATGATTTTACCAGGTATTTCAGGCTCATTTATCTTATTACTGATGGGCGCTTACAATACTGTACTTGAGGCTGTACACACCTTTAATCTGACTATTATCCTCACTTTAATGGCGGGGATGGCAAGTGGGCTTTTGCTATTTACGCGGCTGCTCAAATGGTTATTGGCGCATTATTATCAAGGTACGCTGGCACTACTGACGGGTTTTATTGCAGGCTCATTGGTAAAAGTGTGGCCATGGAAGGTAGATGCGTTAGGGGCGCTTAATGGCGATGCAGTCAATAACGTTGCACCGTGGCAATACCCCACGGGTGCGCAGTGGCTTACGACAGTGGGGCTAATGTTATTAGGTGCCATATTGGTATCGGCATTATCCTGGTGGGGCAAGCGTACCAATCGTGTATAAGCCAATTTTAAGCTAACATAACGGCTATAAACTAAACGACAACGGCTGTCGTAAAGTCGCTCTCCTTCTCTTTTGCTTTGCCAGTTTTACTCTCATAATAGTCTTATTGAAATTCACCTTATGAAAAGCGAGATGAATTATGTTATTGACTATATTTTCTGTTGCTGGTATGGATACACTGGGCGGTAGTGCTCTACTTGGCTATGGTTTGTTAGCCAGCTTTATCGTTGCTATCACTGTCTTGTCACAGCGCTGGCTGTTATGGTACGTGTTTGGCGGCGTGCTCTATTGGTTGAGCGTTGAGATGCTACATAATGTGTTGGTAAGCAATTTTGGGCTGTCAGATTGGCACAGTTATGTCGCAGCGATGGGTATCAGTTGGCTACCGCTGGCAGGCTGGGTGTTGTACCGCGCGCTACGCTATGATGATGTGAGCCAAACGGTGCAACAAGAGCGTAAGCGTGCATCAGCACGCTATGTTGAACATACGCCTATTTATGATGATCATTATCAGCCCCGTTTTTAAAACTATGTCGCCTGGTTTTGTGGCCGTGATGTTATAAGTATCTAACGGTTAGTTTTTTATAAATTGCCCTCTATTACAGATCGATGCGCTCAATGTCAGCGCATTTTTTATTGCCCGTATTTTATTAACGGACCATATTCGTTATCATAGAGTTCAATAAGACGTTATCGGTTTAACAGGCCAGTAATCGCTCAGTAATATGATTACAAGATACCTAACTGCTTCTACGTAATGATTAAAGCATCAATAGTAGATAATGATTTATTATTTATAGATAGGCTTAAAGCGAAAATTCATATAAAGTAGAGCTCATTTAAACCTTACCTTTTACCTATCTGTTTTTATACCCATTTTTAGGAGTTCGATTATGTTTACTATCCCTGTCTTAGATATCAAATCTGATCCATTAGACGTACTACTGGCTGTGGTTGGTTATCGCTTGTCTATGCTCGCAGATGGCGATAACGAAGATATCAAAAAATTATTAGCTGACCGCAACGTCACTATCGAGATCAGCAGTATTGAAGCAAACATCGCACGCTATTTTAGCTTTGAAGATGGAGAGTTTACTCAGCGTAGCGGTCATGCTGATAAACCAGACCTATCAATCGATTTTAAAGACTCAATGACTGGGGTTAAGCTCTTAACGAAAGGCAGTCTGCCAGCCTTTATGACGGCTGTACAAGAAGGCAACCTAAGTATAGAAGGCGATTACAGTCTCATGATGTGGTTTAATAAACTTGCCAAGCATATTGTGCCAACTGTGCCAGAAGAATATAAGCCCTATATTCAAAAAGCTAAGCCTTATGCGTATAAAGCGCAGCAGTTCGCCAATCACTGGATCGGTTTTGCTAAGCATAAGCTTGGTAGATAGTCATTGTCTATTTGCCTGTAAAGATTGTATTGACAGACAGAGTCAGCGAATGTCTTTATAAATACTATCTATTAGCACTGTTAATAGCACTCTGATTTTCTAAAAAGGTTACGGTATACTACTACCCTAGCCTTTTTTATTGCCTTGTTTTCTTGTTTATTCACTATAAAACCATCGTTTTAAAAGGATTTAACCCATGGTAGGATTACTTTCAATTCAAGAGCCTAATCTTGATGCTAATAACAGAGATGATTTAGGTGTCAGTACGACATCTACTCTTTTTGCTAGCTCAAGCTTTGCAACAAAACCTAAGCCTTTATCCATGAATTCCTCACCTGTCAAACATAGTCGTGAACAGATTGCTGATTTGTTCGACTTGCCGCTCATGGATTTATTATTGCAAGCGCAAACGATTCACCGTCAAAACTTTACGGCTAATGAAGTACAGATTAGCACTTTGCTATCCATTAAGACCGGCAACTGTCCTGAAGACTGTGGTTACTGCTCGCAATCAGGTCATCACCGTGATACCACCAAACTACAGGCAGAAAAGCGCTTAGAGGTGGATAAAGTTATCGCAGCGGCCAAACGCGCCAAGGCCAGTGGCTCGTCGCGGTTTTGCATGGGGGCTGCATGGAAGCATCCAAGTGCCAAAGATATGCCTTATGTGGTTGCGCTGATTAAAGAAGTTAAGAGTTTAGGGCTTGAGACTTGTATGACGCTTGGCATGTTAGACGCTAAGCAAGCGATACAATTGGCGGAGGCAGGACTTGATTACTACAATCATAATTTAGACACCTCGCGGCGCTATTACGAGCAAATTGTCAGTACGCGCAGCTATGATGAACGTCTTGAGACATTAACAAACGTGCGCGACTCTGGCATCAATGTTTGTAGCGGCAATATTGTCGGTATGGGTGAAGGCCGTGATGATCGCATCGATTGGGTCCACGAATTACTCAAAATGCCAAAAGCGCCTGAATCTATTCCTGTTAACTTGCTCGTTCCTATTGCTGGCACCCCTATTGGCGATAAAGTATTAGCAGAAGGTGAGCTACCCGTGCTTGAATGGATTCGTACGATTGCGGTAGCGCGTATATGTTGCCCCAGCAGTTATGTACGCCTATCTGCTGGACGTGAAAGCCTATCTGACGCAGAGCAAGCATTGGCCTTTATGGCGGGCGCTAATTCATTCTTTTATGGGGATAAGCTACTAACGACGGGGAATGCTAGCCAATCTAACGATAATAGGCTGATGCGCGAGCTGGGTTTAACCGCGCAGTTTGCCGCGCCAAAAGCCCCTAAGCAACTGACTGTTTTAGATGCCATGAGTGGTCATGAATCACAAGTAATGTTGGCAAAATAGAGATTATCTTAACGATGCGCTGCTACCATTATACTTTCATCTGCGCTAAGCTTGCCGGCGTTTATATATTTCGCACATAAGTATTTACGGATAAGACAACAAGAGAAAAACTATGGCAGATTATTTTGATTGGATTAAAGCGGCGCACGTTATCTCATTAGTTTGCTGGTTTGCGGCAATCTTTTATCTTCCAAGGCTTTTTGTCTATCATGCCATGAGTGATGATCTGGTGAGTCAAGAGCGCTTTATTGTCATGGAGCGCAAGTTATATCGCGTTATCATGACCCCATCGATGATCGCCACATGGATTTTTGGTTTATGGATGGTCGGGCTTGGCTGGGAGGTGTACAAGACTCAAGGATGGCTACACGTTAAGATTTTGCTGGTTATCTTACTGTCAGCCTATCATGGCGCGTGCGGCTTTTATCGTAAAAAACTCGTTAGAGATCCGCATTATAAAACGCATAAATTTTGGCGCGGGTTTAATGAAGTACCCGTGTATGCTCTAGTGATTATCGTCATTTTAGTGGTGGTTAAACCGTTTTAGATGCCATTAAACTCACAACATTTAGTCGCTGAAAAAAAGCGT